>JAOAEQ010000009.1 GCA_026416715.1 bacterium | reverse complement strand
CTTTTATACGGTGGAATTGTTGGAGCAATATTTGGGGTGCTGAAAGGGGTAGGATTTGCTTTAGTTAATGCCACGTTTATTGATCACTTAAGGACTATATTTTTATTGGGAATATATTTCGGGGCAGGATTCTTCTTTCTAGGGATTCTCCTTACGTTCGGAATAGTAATCCTAGTCTGGCTGGGTTTACTCTTGGAGAGAATGTTTTTTCATCGCAGGAAAATGGTTAACAAGAACACTGAATCAGAGATTGAACCACTTAGAATATCAACATCATCTTCTGAAAACAAATTTAATATGACATCGTTAAGCCGGTTGTGGTACGTTTTGCTTGCCGGTGTAATCCTCGTTTCTGGAATAACTTATTTGGGACTGCTACCGGAATTTAAACTCCTCATACCAAAATCAACACTCCAGCTATTATTCATATTTGGTTTAATCCAAATTATGACCGCTGGTTTTATATTTATCCTAATAATAATAAAATCCCATTCAAATCATGGTAGAAATTTTAAATCTATAATAGTGCTAATAGCAATTTTGCTCATCACAATTATTTTCGGTACCATAATCCAGAACCGGGTAGCTATTGCATGGCAAAAACAGCAGCAGGTTATTAATCCTGTTGAAACTGCAGGGGTTACAGCACTAGTTCCGCAGAACGTAAAAACGAAAGTTATCCTATTTGCTTGGGATGGTGCTTGCTGGGAAATTATCACCCCACTTCTTCAGCAAGGTAAACTGCCAAATTTACAACGCCTAATTACCCAAGGTGCTACTGGCAGAATTAAATCAATGCGACCAACAAAATCACCGGTTATCTGGACAGTTATCGTTACCGGCAAGCCTCCGGCTCAAAACGGGGTTTTTGAATTTGTACGAATTGCGAATATTCCCGGAATTCCAGAAGAATTTCCCATAACCACGACGTCAGAATTGACTCCCATCGAGTTTCGACTTTTTCCGGTAGCAGAAAAACTCGGGCTATGTTCTATGGTTCAAAATCAGCAAACCGACCGGCAAGTTAAAGCTATCTGGAATATTTTAAGTGAGCAAAAGAAAACCGTTGGAATTATCAATTTTTGGAATACCTACCCACCAGAACCTGTTAATGGATTTATGATTCCACATTTCTTAGATATCCACGCACACCACCAAGGGCAGATAACATATCCCCCGAGTCTTTACGCCGCAATAAGCGCATCGATTCCACAAGAACTCCCAATAACACACAAGCAGTTACTGCGCTATATTCCTATTCTCAAAAATAAACCAGCACTCGTTCTGCCGCAAGGGAAAGAAGAACAAGAACTCTATCAATTTCTGGTAAACCTTGGAGAACGTTGGGATACGTTCGTTGCTCGAATTGGAAAGCAGTTATTTCAACAATTACATCCTGACCTGCTTTGTATTTATTTTGAAGGGGGAGATATGGTCAGCCATAAGGCATGGAAATATTATTATCCAGAGCAATTTTGGGGTGTTTCTGCGAAAGAAGTAGCCCTGTTTCGAGAGATTCTTCCCAATTATTATATCTTTCTTGACCAGCAGCTAGGTGAGTTTCTCAACTTGATGGACGAAAATACGGTGTTTATCGTTATGTCAGACCATGGATTCCATGCGATACCTGCATGGAAAGAGTTTCTTTATAGTCGGATTACTGGACCGTACATTTCAGCAGACCACTATCTCGCACCAGACGGTATCATAGTTGTTGCGGGTAAAGGTGTTAAACCTAATAGCCAAATTACTTCCGCTTCTGTATTCGACATTACCCCGACACTATTATGGTTATTCGGGTTACCCACAGCAGAAGATATGACCGGAACGGTAATTAACTCCGTATTTGATGAACACATATACGGATCAATTCGGAAAATTCCAACGTATGAGTTTACGAAACGGAATACAATAACATCTACTACTCGCCAGGTATTAACTCCCGAAATGGTTGAACAACTGAAGAGTCTTGGATATATTGGGAAATAAAAGTCTAAATTGATATGCAAATTTCGAGTTTATGAAAATTTGGTTATTAAATCCACCATTTTTAAAGAAATTCTCTCGACCACAACGAAGCCCTGCGGTAACAAAGAGTGGGACACTCTATTATCCATTGTGGTTAGCGTATGCCACCGGTGTTTTAGCTGAAGCAGGATATGAAGTAGAATTGATTGATGCTCCGGCAGCCGGATTGGATTTACCACAGGTGCTTGAACGAGCAAAAATTTATCAACCGAATCTGATTGTTTTGGATACAAGTACGCCTAGTATTTATAATGATATTGCAGTAGCTGAAAAGCTAAAAGAAGTTGTACCAAATACCCGAATTGCACTTGTCGGTACTCACGTTACTGCATTACCCGAACAAACATTAGAATTAAGCGAAAAAATAGATTATATTTTACGGGGAGAATATGAATATACCTTGCTCGACCTCGTTCGATTATTAGATGATTCTTCGAACTTCGAACTACGAAATTTGAATTCAATTTTAGGATTGACGTATCGCCAGAACGGAAAGATTTTCCATACGCCTGAACGGCCGTTGATAAACGATTTGGATAAACTTCCTTTTGTCAGTAAGATATATAAAAAGTTCTTGCGAATTGAAGATTACTTTAATCCTAATGCATTATATCCGATGGTAACCATTGTTAGCGGTCGCGGATGCCCGAACAATTGTATATTTTGCGTATATCCACAGACGGTTAACGGTCGGCAATATCGGTATCGAAGTATTGACAATGTGGTTGCGGAAATGGAATATATCCAGCAAACTTTTCCACAAGTGAAATCTATCTTTTTTGAAGACGATACGTTAACTGCAAATCCCGTGCGATGTCGGGAACTAGCAGATTTAATTCAGCAGAAAAAACTTAGAATTCCCTGGACTGCAAATGCTCGGGCAGATGTTGATTTCGAGACCTTACAACATTTGAAGCGCGGTGGATGCCGGCAACTCTGCGTTGGTTTTGAAAGCGGAAATCAGGATATTCTGAATCGGATTCGAAAAGGATTAACGATTGACCGGGCAAAACAGTTTATGGCTGATGCTCGAAAAGTCGGAATCCTTATCCACGGATGCTTTATGGCAGGGAACCCCGGGGAAACCAAAGAAACGTTACAGCAAACCCTAGAGTATGCTAAAGAGTTAAATCCGGATACCGTACAATTTTATCCGGTAATGGTTTACCCTGGAACCGAAGCATATCAATGGTATAAAGCGCAAGGTTATTTAAGTACCGAAGACTATCGGCAATGGCTAACCTGCGAAGGATTGCATAATTGTGTCATTAATCTTCCGGGGTTAACCAAGACAGAGTTAGTTATATTTTGTGATCATGCACGACGCCAATTTTATTTACGCCCGAAATATATTTTCTATAAATTAAAACAAATGGTCATCCACCCCCAAGAAATTCGACGGACATTGAAATCACTTCGTACCTTTGTAAAATATTTATTGTTCGGCTCGTTCCGTAAAAACAAAACAACGTAAGAACCGAGATCCAAGGGTATTACGGATTTCCCGTTTTCAGATATACAATGTATATTTCAGTCATCGTTCCAGCATATAACGCTGAAACTACAATTGGCGAATGTTTAACAGCGCTTCTGAATCAGACTATTCCACGAGACCGATACGAAGTTATTGTTGTTGACGACGGTTCTACTGATAAAACGCCGGAAATCGCGCAACAGTTTCCGGTGCGTTATGTTCGAGAAGAGAATCAAGGTCCGGCTATGGCGCGAAATCTCGGCGCTAAAATCGCGACTGGCGAGATAATCTTGTTTACCGATAGTGATTGCGTTCCCGAAGCGGATTGGATTGAACAGATGCTGAAACCGTTTAAATCCGATTCTGAAGTGGTTGGGGTTAAAGGAATCTATTTAACCAAGCAAAAACAACTCAGCGCACGGTTCGCCCAGGCAGAGTTTGAAGAGAGATACGAACGATTAAAAAAATTCAAATATATTGATTTCGTTGATTCCTATTCTGCAGGATTTAGAAGAGAGATTTTCCTTTCGGTTGGTGGTTTCGACCCCCAGTTTGCTGTCGCTAATAATGAAGATGTTGAACTATCGTATAAACTCGCGCAGCAGAATTATAAAATGGTATTTCAGCCGACAGCAATAGTTTACCATCAGCATGCGGAAACCTTCTGCTCTTATCTCTATCTCAAACTTACCCGCGCTTATTGGCGAATGTTAGCATATCGGAGACATCCACGGAAAATGGCACAGGATAGTTATACACCGCAAACTTTAAAATTGCAAATTATTTTAGTTTTTCTAACTCTTGTATCCGGGTTTCTTTGGTTGACGCATGAAATGCTTCGTTATTTTCACACAAATACCTTATTTGACAAAATGTTGGGGATGACCTCTCTAATTTCCTTTCTAGTTTTATTAGCCACCACACTCCCGTTTGCGTTTAGAACGGCACAAAAAGACCTAGCTGTCGGGCTAGTTTCACCAATATATCTCATCAGTCGGTCAGTGGTTTTCTTGTTTGGTGCTGTTTGGGGATTTTTTATCTTCTTTACTGAACGGATTCGGCAGAAAACCTATCCAAGGATAAAACGGATTTTTGATATTGTTGTTGCCATGATAGTACTCCTGCTTATATCGCCAATTCTTTTGGTTATAGGATGTTTAATTAAACTTACTTCACCCGGTCCGATTATTTTTAAGCAGAAGCGATTGGGTAAAGATGGAAAATATTTTACTTTCTATAAATTCAGAACTATGGTTGCCAATGCTCATGCGATGAAAGAAAACGTGCGTCATTTAAGTAAACTTGATGGTCCGGTATTTAAAATTGAAAATGACCCCCGAATTACCAAATTCGGTTATTTCTTGCGGAAATGGAGTTTAGACGAACTTCCGCAATTATTTAACGTGCTGAATGGAACAATGAGTTTAGTGGGTCCACGTCCCTTACCCCAAGATGATATTGAGCATCCGGAACTATTGAATCCGAAACGAACCGTGAACGTTGAGCAAGTGAAACAATGGTTAGCAATCCGACAAACCGTTCCACCTGGCATCACTGGTTTATGGCAGGTTAGCGGACGGAGTGAATTACCTTTGGAAGGCTGGTTGAAATATGACGTTGAATATGTTCGGAGGAAATCGTTCTTGTTTGATTTATATATTATCATAAGAACAATTGGCGTGGTTTTACTCGGGAAAGGTGCGCAGTAAATACTACACTATAAAACTAAACCTGATGGTAGAATTTACTTAAATAGGGTTAATACAGCATAAATTATCGCAGCAATACCCGCAGAAACCGGTATCGTTAAAATCCACGCTAAAACGATACTACGCGCTACACCCCAACGTACTGCACTTATCCGATGTGTTGTTCCGACTCCCATCACGGCACCAGTTATTGTATGCGTGGTGCTAACTGGAATACCGAATGCACTCGCGATAAATAAGGTTATTGCTCCGCCGGTCTCAGCACAAAATCCATGCACTGGCTTGAGTTTGGTTATCCGCTGTCCTAATGTTTTAATAACAAACCAACCACCAGCCATTGTTCCCATAGCAATCATAAAATGGCATGTGATAACAACCCAGAACGGGACTTCAAATGGTTTTCCATAATAAAAAGTGCCCGGTGTGGTAAATAATAAAACAGCAATAATTCCCATGGTTTTTTGCGCATCATTTGTTCCGTGACCAAGACTATATGATGCAGCGGAAATCAACTGTAGTTTTCGAAAATATTTATCGATCCGCCGTGGGGGTTGCCTTTGGAATAGCCAGTAAACAATTATCATAAGTAACAATCCAAGTATTAGGCCTAAAATCGGCGCAATGAAAATAAATATCGCCGTCTTAATTATTCCTTTTAGTACCAGCGCACCAATTCCAGCTTTAACGAGAGCAGCTCCGGCAAATCCGCCAACTAAAGAATGCGAGATGCTTATTGGTATTCCGGAATGTGTACAGTATGCAGACCAAACGATTGCCCCGATTAGGGTAGCAAGAACCAGCCATTGGTCAACATAAGCTGGATTGACTACTCCTTTCCCAATAGTATTTGCTACGTGGAGACCAAGTACACCACTCAAGAAAGGAATATAACCGCCAAACGCGGCAACGAAATTAAAAAATGCTGCCCAGATGACCGCTTGCCATGGTTTTAAAACTTGTGTTGAAACTACCGTAGCAATTGAATTCGCTGCGTCATTCATTCCATTATAAAAATCAAACATTAATGCAATAAGTATAATTATCACTACCAGAGTTACCATACCCCTCCCGTAACATCTTTTTATCAAGCGGTTATTAAATTAATCGATACATTACGTAACTATCCGTTTGAATCTCATCTCTTTCGTAACCATCTATATAGCTTACACGTTTTTCAGCATTATCCCTTCTAGAATATTGGCAATATCTTCACATTTATCTGTCGCAAGTTCTACATATTCATATATTTCTTTCCATTTAATAATTTCTATCGGATTTGACGTATTATCAAATAGATGTGCGATAATTTGTCGGGTTACCAAATCCGCTTCATTTTCTAACCGGTTAATTTCGATACAATGGTCAGCAATCCGAGGCAACTCATGCATTTTTCGAATCGCATGCAATATTTCTTCGCAGGATAATAGAACAATTTTAGCTATCGTAATTAATTCTGGGGTAACCTGCTGGATTTTATACATCTTTAGCCGATTGACTGTTCCTTCAATCAAATCGAGAACATCATCTAATCGCGTGGTTAATGAATAGATATCTTCACGATCGAATGGAGTAACAAACGTCTGGTTGAGTTTCCGGATAATATCGTGACACAAAATATCGCCTTCGTGTTCTGCAGTTCGGATTTCAGCTGCTTTCGTGTCAATCGTTTCAAGACTATAATTTTCTAGAATATTAACCAATGCTTTTGCCGCTTTAACCACATGGTTAGCTTGGTCTTGAAACATATCAAAAAATTTTTCTTCTTTAGGAATAAATCGCCATTTCATAAATAACCAACGATGCAAACGGATTCATACAGATGGAAACAGATGAAGCCACTCCGTTTAAACCCGGAAACATCTAAGCATCTTCTAAAATCTTTACTCTTCCTTTCATTTATATTTTTCTATCAGTCGAATAAACTTATCAAATAAATAATGAGCATCATGAGGTCCTGGACTCGCTTCCGGATGATATTGCACGCTAAATATGGGGAGTTCCGTATGTTCAAATCCTTCGTTAGTCATATCATTTAAATTTATATGCGTTTGCTGTAATCCGCTTCCATTCAATGAGTTCATATCTACAGCGAACCCATGGTTTTGTGTCGTGATTTCCACTCTACCGGTAGCAACATATTTCACCGGTTGATTCGCCCCCCGATGACCAAATTTAAGTTTAAAAGTTTTCCCCCCAAACGCTAACCCAAGCATTTGATGCCCTAAACAGATACCGAAAATCGGTTTTTTATCTAACAATTTTTTAAGTTCATTGAATAGATACGGGACTCCTTCTGGGTCACCGGGTCCATTAGAGAGAAAAATTCCGTCCGGATTATATGATAAAACCTGGTCGGCTGTTGTATGTGCCGGAACAACGGTTACCCTACATCCACGGGATGTTAACATTCGTAAAATATTCGTTTTCATACCGCAATCGAACGCAACCACATGGAACTGCGGTTCAATCGGCTGTGGTCCAAGGTTAGAATATATCTCCTCTTGCGGATTAAATTCATACGGCTTATCAATTGTAACTTCTCTTACCAAATCACGGCCGATAAGTCCCGGTGATGCAATCGCTTTTTCAACCAATCGTTTCGGATTATGGTCAATCGTTGAAATAACCCCTTTTTTTACCCCGTTATCTCGAAGGTGTTTAGTTAATGCTCGTGTATCAATCCCTTCAATTCCAACAATATTGTGTTTGATTAGATATTCGGATAAACTGCTGGAACTTCGCCAATTACTAGGTTGTACACTTAATTCGCGAACTATAAATCCCTCAACCCACGGACGACGTGATTCGATATCTTCTGGATTAATTCCATAATTCCCTATCAACGGATAGGTCATGGTAACAATTTGCCCTTTATACGATGGATCGGTTAATATCTCCTGATATCCGGTCATGCTGGTGTTGAACACTACTTCGCCATATCCTTCACCTTCAGCACCAAACGACCGTCCATGAAATATTGTTCCGTCTTCTAATGCTAATATTGCTCGCATAAGATTAAATTAACATATGACTCCAACGATCGAATTAATAATTATTGTGCTTTAATTCATCGAGAGCCACTATCTTTAAATAGCGAAAATAGTTTACCATCTACTCTAGGTTTAGCTTAATCATGGATACTTTAAATATTTTATCCTAAATCATTCCTATCAGCTAGCGCTATTAGTAATTTAGGAACATAGTTTACTTTATGTTATTAAGAAGCAATACTCCCTGAACCTTATGTCACAAGGGTTAGGACTATTCAAAAAAAAAGCAGTAGATATTAGATATAATATCTACTGCTTCTAGGTAAAAATATGATTTTCTGATTACTTCTTGATTCCAAGTGTCGTTTCCCATGCGTCCGCATGACCCTCTTCATCAGATAAAATCTCTTCTAGCATTAACCGAGTAGTGGTATCACCTTCAGCAGCAGCGATTTTGATATGTTCTTTATAATTTTTAATCGCCTTATTCTCACCATCAAGGTCATCCTGAATCATCTTTTTTAAATTTCCGCCTTTTTTGATTTCCGAGGGTTTTTTAGTCGGTTCGCCACCAAGGTAATTTATCCGTTCCCCAAGCATCTCCGCATGTCGCATTTCATCTTTAGCGGTTTCTTTAAACTTTTCTATTATCGCTGGACTTTCCAATCCATCCGCTTCATAATGATGACCCATATATTGAATTATCGCAGCTAATTCATCTGCTCGGTCGGCATTCAGCATATCAATAATTTTTTTCTTATTCATATCTTTATTTATTGTCCCTCCTTTCAATAAAACAAAGTACGTTTATTTTACCACGAAACAATAAATTCCTGAAATAATTATTGTTGCAGTTATCTCTTTCTTAACACCTTTCCCGCCAGAATACCGGTATGTCCGCCTTTTTCAACTACGATTTTGCCGTTTACCATAACCAACTCTATTCCTTTCGGAAACTGATGCGGGTCTAAGAAAGTCGCAGTATCGGTTATTTTTGCCGCATCGAACACTACTATATCAGCATAGTATCCTCTCTGGATTTTCCCTCGCTCAACTAATCCGATTTTTTCAGCATTGAACAAAGTCATTTTTCTGATGAGCTCAGGTAACGCAAATAATTTTTTCTCTCGACAATAAACCGCAATCGCGCGTGGAAATGTTCCATACGCTCTCGGATGCGGTTTCCCTTCGCTCAAAGGTCCATACGGCGCTTTTGCGCCGGCATCAGTCCCAATTGAAACAAAAGGTTGCGATAAAATATAATCGGTCTCCTCCTCATTCATCGAGAAAAATATCGCGCTGATCTGTCCTTCTTCTTCAATTAGTAAATCAAATATAGTTTCGGTTATATCCTGATTTCGCATTGCAGCGATTTCCTTGAGATTCTTCCCTTCAAACGGTTTATTCGCTTCGGTAACCACACTCGAAATGATGGTATCTTCCCAACCCGATTCTTCTCCAATATTTTCAAGCATTTCATCCGCAATTTGACTCCTAGTTTCAGGGTCACGTAATCGACTAAGCAATGCATCCATTCCGCCGTTATGTGCCCATAGAGGGATTAATGAATCGAGCCCAGTTGCTGACGCAATATAGGGATATCTGTCCGCACTCACTGGCAGAAGGTTATTCCGCGCAATAGCAATTTTTTCAATCGCAAACTTCGCTTTCCCCCAATTCCGATTCCCAGAAACTTTCAGATGTGCAATTTGCACCGGAATCCCAGCATGTTTGCAAATCGTTATTGCCTCTTCAATCGCTTCGAGAAGAAATTTCCCTTCACTACGCATATGCGTGGAGTATATCCCACCATACTGTGCCGCAATTTTTGCAAGTTCCACAATTTCTTCAGTGGTAGCGAAACTTCCTGGTGGATATATCAGTCCGGTTGAAAGACCAAATGCTCCTTCTTCCATCGCTTTCGCGACTTCATTTTGCATTAATGCAATTTCTTCTGCGGTTGGTTTCCGGTCATCTTCACCCATAACTGCTGCGCGGATATTCCCTTGTCCGATATAAGTTGCATAGTTTATACCTATACCTTGTTTCTCTAATCGTTCAAGAAACTCGCCGCAAGTTGACCAGTCTAATTCTAATCCATACCGCGCCAGCCATTTTTTTGTCCCAGTCAATCCATTTCTCCCGTACGGAAACGGAGTTGACCCGCAGTTACCGGAAACTTCGGTAGTTATCCCCTGCCGGATTTTACTTTCCGCACGCGCATTAACTAATAACTCTACGTCCGTATGCGAATGAATATCAATAAAACCGGAAGAAACCGTTAATCCAGTAGCATGAATAACTCGAGCTCCAGCTGCATTCGGTAGATTACCAATTTCTACTATTCGGTCTCCAATTATTCCAATATCAGCGATATATCCCGGGTTTCCGGTTCCGTCAAGAATCTGCCCGTTTTTTATTATGACATCTAACATAGATTTGATTATCCATTTCCTTGACAAAAAGTTTTTAAATTCGAATCTCGAATACCTTTCTGTTCACTTCGCATTCGCAACCATTTTTCTATCTCTATTATAATATAGACGATGGAACTAACCGTAAGTATTCTCAACCACGATATTACATTAATTGGTGCACTACCAAAAAGGCGGTTCATTATCGGAATGTAAGTAAAAAGTAATTGTAATATAATCATGGCTATAACCCCAACGACCAACCACCGATTCGACAGTATTCCTATACTAACCATTGACCGAGTCAATGACCGACAGTTAAATAAATAAAATAACTCGACCATAACTACAGTATTTACTGCAACGGTTCGAGCTTCAGCAAGTGAAGCACCATTGCGTAGTTCTAACCTAAAAAGCCAAAAAGCACCTAGTAATATAAGAAACCCTACAGTTAATAAACGCAAAACAAGAGTCTTCGTTAAAATTGGCGCTTGGGGATTACGCGGCGGACGTAACATTAAATCCGGCTCCTTGAGTTCAAACGCTAGCATAATTCCTAAAACACTTGCGGTAGTCATATTAATCCATAACAGTTGGATGGGTAGAACAGGAAGTATCGTTCCGCTAAAAATTGCTGCCATTATTACCAACGCTTCCCCTAGATTAGTGGGTAAGGTCCAAGTAATAAATTTAACTATGTTATCAAAAATTCCTCTGCCTTCTTCAACAGCCGCTTCGATCGACGCAAAATTATCATCCGTTAAAACCATATCTGCTGATTCTTTTGCTACATCAGTTCCACTAATTCCCATAGCGATACCGATATCCGCTTTTTTTAATGCCGGAGCATCATTAACTCCATCTCCGGTCATAGCAACAATATGATGACGCGATTGTAACGCTTCAACTAATCGTAACTTCTGTTCCGGAGATACCCGCGCGAAAACTGACGTTTGTTCCACGGCAGTAATCAGTTGTTCATCAGCATATTCGGTTATTTCTTTACCGGTTAGTACCGGTGGCAATTGCGATTTGGATTCGGTATTGCGCTGTAAACCGAGCTGTTTCGCTATCGCTGCCGCCGTTAAGGCATGGTCTCCGGTTATCATTTTGACACAAATCCCAGCGTTTTGACATGCTTTCACCGCGGTGATAGCTTCAGGTCGAGGTGGGTCAATCATACCTTGCAACCCAAGAAATGTTAATCCGGTCGAGATATCCGACGGACGCAATTGATTTATGTTGTCCGATAATTCTGCGCGGGCAAACGCTAATACCCGTAGTCCTTGCGCAGCTAGCTCATTTATCTGCTGAAATATTTTGGGTTTATCCAGCGCTATTTTATTGCCGAATGAATCGAGTGCAGTCGAACATTTTTCGATAATAACTTCACCGGCTCCTTTTAGATACGCTATTCGCTTTTGGGTTTCCGTAACGGCATGTAGTGTTGCCATATACTGATGTTGGGATTCGAACGGAATCGAATCAAGCCGAGAATATTCAACCGCTATTTTTTCTGAGGATAGACCAGCTTTTAGACCTGAAACAAGCAGAGCAACTTCGGTCGGGTCTCCTTGCGCATCGTAGACTCCGGCTTTTTCTAATAATACGCTATCATTACACAACATCCCAGCAAGAAGACATTCTTTTAATGCCGGTGTCTCAGCAAGATTAATTCTTTTTTCTTGGGCAAGAATTTCCCCGGTGGGTTTATATCCGGTCCCGCTAACCTGATAATATTGGTCACCAACGACGATTGCTTTAACCGTCATTTGATTTTGAGTTAAGGTTCCTGTTTTATCCGAACAGATTACAGTCGTACTACCTATGGTTTCGACCGCCGGCAGTTTGCGAATTATTGCCCGGCGTTTAGCCATGCGGGCAACCCCAATCGCTAACGTTATGGTAATCGCTGCTGGTAACCCTTCTGGGATGGCACCAACCGCCAGCGCAATCGCTGCCATTAACATATCCACTATTGGTTCTCCTCGATAAACACCGAAGATAAATGTTATCGCCGAAAAAGAAAGAATAACATAGAGTAATATCTCACTAAATCGAGCGATTTTTCGGGTTAGTGGAGTTTCTAATATTTTCACTTCTGAGAGCAATTGCGATATTCGCCCAACTTCGGTATTGTCTCCTGTAGCGATTACAATACCTTCTCCTTGACCATAGGTGACCAACGTTGAAGCATAAATCATATTTCTGCGGTCAGCTAAAATAGTTTCTTTCGGAAGAATCTCTTCTGCTTCTTTCATCACAGGAACCGATTCACCAGTTAAGGTCGCTTCCGCCACTTGCAGGTCGCGGGAACGAATTAAGCGGATATCCGCCGGAACTTTATCCCCAGATTTCACCAGAACAATATCACCCGGAACTAATTCCGTCGCATTGACCCGTAGTTGTTTCCTAGCTCGAATAACCGTGGTTTCGGTAGCGACTACTTTAGCTAACGCTTCAATTGCCTTTTCCGCTTTAGACTCCTGGATAAATCCGACAATTGCATTAACCAACACTACGGCGAAAATGACTACCGCATCAACAACATCTTTCAAAACTAGGGTGATTACACTTGCGACAAGCAAGATATAAATTAACGGATTATGAAATTGCGCTAAAAAACGGAGGATAGGACTTTTGCCTTTTCGTGGAGTTAATTGATTGGGCCCGAAATGTTCTTGCCGCCGTTTAACTTCAAAAAGATCTAATCCCTTTTGCGGGTCTGTATCTAATAGTTCGATAATTTCTTGTGTCGGAAGATGATGCCAATGTTTCCCGAGCAATGTTTCCATATTATTTTTCAGCCTCTAAGCAATTGACTTTCTTTAGTCCAAACGTCCAAACTCGGTCGATTCGATATCTAATTTGATTATTATAACAACGTCACTTGATTCACAATTAATCCGAACTGGCATCCAAGAAACTGCGCTGCCCGACGAGAAACAATCATCCGGGTGAGGAATATTTCAAAATATTCCATCACCTGCGAGATGCTGGTATCAATATTCAATTCCAGCCAGATTTTTTTCCCCGATTTATCTACCTTCAGTTCTGAATGCCGTACCGCATAATTGACCCGGTCGTGAATATCAAACGATATCATTTTGGGATTACGTACCCGGGTATGATGTACATCCGATTTATCCGCAATAATGAGCGCAGACCCGACGTTGCTGACCGGTTCACCTTGTCCTTCTTCATCATCATGGTTTCCGATCGCTCCAATGATAATCGCAATTTCTGCGGCATCCATCCCGAGTTTTTCGAGTATCCGCAATGCTAATAACGCAGCAATCTGACCATGGTCATGTCGGGAAATAACGTTCCCAATATCATGCATGTATCCGGCAATAGCGCCAAGTTCTGCTTCTCGGTCAGAAAACCCAAGGTCTGTTAATATCTGCTGGCATCGCGCAGAAACAATACTGGCATGTCGTTGTCCATGCTCGGTATATCCAATCGCATCAAGATGTTTATCCGCTTGCTGGATATATGCTTTGATATCGACACTATTTCGGATATCGTTTAGAACGATTAAGGGGCGGGTAACCCGATTGGTTTTTCGTTTTATAGCATTTTTCATAGCAGAATTTACTCCTTTTCGCGCGAGTGGAGTGAAACTAGAATTGAAGTGTTCAATTCGGTTCTCGATTCTCGAATGAAACAACTCCTATTGCTAATGAAAAGCATTGAATTACAATAGGTTAGATGGTTTACTGTAAAATTTTGCCTTTTACAAAAGATTATCATAAAACCTCTTTTTTATGCAGGATATATTAATCGATTGAATTGCAATAATCCTTTTTATAGCTTAAACCTCTTTGCTTTCCTCTTGTGCAGGTTCAATAACCGCTATTGCTGACCGTGATATATCAATTTTCACATTATCAGCTATTTTAACTTTAACTGGGTCACCAGCAGCGTTAGCAACAATACCATGAATTCCGCCAGTCGTAATAATTTTATCCCCTTTTTTAAGCGCTTTCAGTTTTTCCGCATGTTTTTTTCGCTCTTTCTTCTGGGGCAACCACAGGAAGAAATACATTATTGCTACCATAATAACAATCATAAACCATGGCTGTGCGAAAAACGGTATCGCTTGCGGTTCCGCTGCTCCATTGGTTCCTGCCGGCGATGTGCCCATTGCATAAGCTATACCTAATAAAAACATAAATCTCCTTCTCTTACCGCAGAGTTCGCAGAAGATAATATGTTAAATAGATTATCGTTGCGGTCTCAGCGGTTAATTTAGTATTGATATTTGGTTAAGAACCCTTTTTTGAACTCTAAAAACCGGTTTTTACGGATTGCATCCCGTATTTTAACCATCAATTGTAGGAGAAAATGCAAGTTATGTAAAGTTGTTAGACGTAACCCAAGGATTTCTCCAACATTAATTAGGTGACGGATATACGCGCGAGTATAGTTTTTGCAAGCATAACAATCGCAGGTTTCATCCAGCGGAATGAAATCTCGTGCATATTGCGCATTTCGAATGACTAAGCGACCGAATTGAGTGAATACTGTTCCCGTTCTTCCATTTCGAGTTGGCATTACACAGTCAAACATATCGATTCCTCGTTCAACCGCTTCGAAAATATCTTCCGGCGTACCAACTCCCATCAAATATCGTGGTTTATCTTTCGGCAGTTCCGGTTCTACAGTTTCAATCATTTCATACATTATCAATTTCGGTTCGCCAACACTTAATCCGCCTATCGCATACCCTGGAAAATCGAGGTCTACCAACTGTTTTGCAGATTCAACCCTTAAATCCGGATACATTCCCCCTTGGACGATACCGAATAACGATTGCGGATTGTTTTCTGAACTCTGACCACTCGCCGCTAACTTCTGATGTTCAATCTGGCATCGTTTAGCCCATTGAGTTGTAACTCGCAGTGATTGTTCTACATAATCTTTTTCACAGGGATAGGGGGTACATTCATCAAACGCCATGATAATATCCGCACCGAGCGCATGCTGGATTTGGATACATTTTTCCGGAGTCATAAAATGCCGGGAACCATCTATATGCGATTGGAACTCCACCCCATCTTCAGTTATCTTCCGTAATTTGCTCATACTGAATACCTGATACCCGCCGGAATCGGTTAGAATCGGTTTTGACCAGTGCATGAATTTATGCAGCCCGCCGGCCTCTTGAATCAACTGTTCCCCCGGACGGAGATAGAGATGGTAAGTATTACTTAAAATAATTTGGGCACCAGCATCAATCAGCTCTTCAGGGGTAACGGTTTTAACTGTTCCTTGCGTTCCAACCGGCATAAATACCGGCGTTTCCACCACTCCATGCGGTGTTTGTAACCGACCTACCCGCGCTTTAGTAGATTGATCGGTATGAATAACCTTGAACATAAGTTTAACCACAATGGTTTATTGAATATAGCCTATTGGTTTACAGTGTTAATCAATGTTCATCCGTTGGTACTATTTAAAATATGCATCTGCTTCTTGAGTAATTAGGTTCAGTTCCTGTTCGAGCTGGCATCGATAGAAGTCAAGCTGGTCATGGTTCGCTTCTCTAGGAATAGTAAGTGGATTCCCAATAACAGTTACTGCTTGCGTAAACGGATACGGAATAAGATATTTATCCCAAGAGGAAAGTTGTTTAAATCGTTTTGCGCTAGCAGTGAGCGGGATAATCGCCGTACCGGTTTTCTGCGCTAATAAAATCACTCCGGATTTAACCTGTTCTCGCGGACCTCGCGGACCATCAACTGCAATAACAGTATCATATCCCTGTTCTATCATCGATATCAGTTGGAGAAATCCAGTGGTTGCCCCTTTCGAGCTGGATGCGCGAACGGTTGTATATCCGAATCGGGATAAAACTCCCGCTAACAATTCTCCATCTCGACTTCTGCTTGCCATAACGCACATTTTCTTCCGCGATTTAAACGTTACATTCCGAAACCGGTCAACCAGGATAAAATGCCGACCGTGCCATAACGCCCAGATAACGGGTTTTCCTTCCTGCATAATGGCTCGAACGCGTTCCATTCCGAGAACTCGCAAACGAAGTGACCGACCAATGAGATAGATGAAGAGCCAACCTAGATAAGATAAATATTTTACATATAACATTTTAAATTTACCGGTCAAATTAGCAATACTAATCTAACACTTTACATTGAGCTTGTTTTCGTGCCCAAGTATCTACTTCAAGAATTTGATTCAACGTCGGATGAATGATTACCTGATGTGAATCCATAGTTTGTCTAATCAACTTTGGTATTTCGGAGAAAGCAAGTTTCCCTTCTAGAAATGCAGATACTGCAATTTCATTTGCGGCGTTAAGTACTGCAGGCATCGTTCCCCCTATGTTCACTGCATCGTATGCTAAGCGTAAGCAGGGAAACCGACGAACATCCGGTTGAGCGAAAGTTAATTTGCCTAATTTCACTAAATCTAATGACAGGAGCGGACTCGGTTTCCGGTTAGGATACGTTAACGCAAATTGTATTGGCAGATACATATCGGTTATACTCATTTGGGCGATAATAGATTTATCCACAAACTCTACCATCGAATGAACGATACTCTCCGGATGGATAACCACCTCAATTTTATCCGGAGGTAAGTTAAATAAATGAGTTGCTTCGATAACTTCGAACCCTTTATTCATCAACGTAGCAGAATCGATCGTTATTTTCTTTCCCATTGCCCACGTCGGATGCGATAGCGCTTGCTTAACCGTTATGTTTTTAAAATCAGCGCGTAATGTTCGGAAGGGACCACCGGAAGCGGTTAGGATAATTTTTTCGATTTCAGTTGGCTTCCCTGCAGAAAGACATTGGAATATAGCGCTATGTTCACTATCGATCGGGATAATTGGAACCCTATACTTTTTCGCAAGCGACATCACAATTTCACCTGCCATAACCAATACTTCTTTATTCGCGAGTGCAATCTGCTTTTTCGCTTTTATTGCTGCTATGGTTGGAAGTAAACCGATTGCACCAACGGTTGCAACTACCACAATATCTACCCGATCATCGGTAACAATTTCGGTTAATCCTTCTAGGCCAACCAACACGTTACAGGATACCGCTGGTTTATGATATTTTGTCAGGAAGGTAGCCCGTTTAGTTTCATCCATTAATCCGATTAGCTTAGGATTAAATTCAGCAGCCTGTTTCGCAAGAAGTCTGAGATTATTTCGCGCGGTTAACGCAATAACTTCAAATTCAGCAGATAAATCCCGACAGACATCTAGAGTTCTAGTACCAATCGAACCGGTTGACCCAAGAATAGCTATACGTTTTTTCGTTTTCTGCATAGGATAAAATCATATCACGATTTTAATAAGCTAAACAAATATTCCAACTACTCTAGAGCGTGCTTAGTCTGATTTAAAAAGCAAATTCTCCAATGGAAAATTTGCTTAACTCTAATGTTATCAATAATAAAACGATATGACCTTAGGTCGGTTGGAATTCACTCGCTATGGTGCACCAGTGTGTTATGGTAAAATATATTAATCGATGTTTATTCAAAGGAATATTATAAGGGGGAGGTATGAAATTCATATATACCATTCCAATATGGTTGCTTTTACTAAACCTCCTTACCGCATGCACGACCTCCTCGATACATATCACGAAAAAGACTAAACCGAATATTACCATCGTCTGGCAACCATCGCATCAGACTGATACCGGTCGGAACTTTAATGAAGCAGTGGTATGTAATGCCATCGTTGAATCCGCAATGAAAACCAAACCGCGTTTGCGGGAATATAAAGTTTGGAGTTTAGGTAAGAAAGATTTACATCATGCAGATAGCGGAAGTAATACCAAAGTCGAACATACTTCAGCGATTATTGACGGCAAAATTTCGGGATATGCGTATGAACTCCAGCAATCAAATAAACGGCATCCGCTGATTTTCATTTCAGTTCACAACAATGGCGCAACGAACCGGCATGCAGTCTGGGGATATATCCACGAAGGGGATACGTTCGAAACAGAAAACCGTCAACTTGCAACGCGACTTATCGCTGCGATTGCAAATGTTACGGATTTAGAGAATCGTGGGGTTCATCTAGATAGTTCTACCGGCAGAAATGATTATCGTTGCAAGACAACCGGCAAGCTCGCGTTTTATAGTTTAGATGAAAATATTAATACCGCACCATATCGCGTTCTGTTAGAAATCGGGGATAATGCTGCTAGTCGCGATTTTTTACTCAATCCGGTAAATCAGCAGAAACTCGGACAAACGATTAAAACTGAACTGGTTAAATGGTTAAATGAAAAGGATTAGATACGACGTATGCATATTGAAGTTAAAGCTTACGACATCGCGAGAAGTATAAATTTAACTACGTTAAAATCCGCTGGATTAGGGGTTATCCTTTGTGAAGAACCATTGATTTATCAAGAAGTAGATAAATATCTAGCGGTATTTGATTTCGGGGTGGCGGTGTTTTTTGGCTACAATAAATCCGAAATTGCTAATAGAATCCAACAAATCAAAAAACACACGGTTGGTTATAAAACCGAATATTCTAAAGATGACTTTGTATTGCATGTAGGTCCTAAGGAAGGGATTTTACCAACTAAAGAAGAGTTAACTATCGAAACTTTGAATCTGGATACTATAAAACTGGTCAGCATTGTTTTAGCTCGGTCGGTATCTCTAGAATATTATGAAAATCTTATTGATAAATCATTAGAAAAATTAACTGAGGTTATTCATTCTTTGGCGTCAACTGGGAAAACCGGCGAAACTGAGTCTCGGTTGTCAAAAGAAGTTGGATTAGCGTTAGCGATCGAACATGAGCTAGCGTATAATCTCGAAATTTTAGACGAACCAGAAATCTTATGGGAAGGTGGCAAAAAAATTGAGGATTTGTATCATACCTTGACGAAAACTTTCGAATTAGAATCGCGAGTCCAGATTTTAGAAAAAAAATTGGATATTGTTTCCAAATCCTATCGATTTTTAATTGACCAACTTCAAGCTCGTCGAGCATCGGTATTAGAACTAATTATCATTCTATTGATTTTATTTGAAATCATATTTTTTATCGCTGAGTTTTATCTCCGATAACGAGAGTATCAGGTGATATCGCAACTGGATATTTAACAGATGTTCATTAGACGAGAACGCTATCCTGTATGGACGAAATTCCACCTCGACAAAACCCGAGGTTGAGCTGTAGTGTAGATAAACATACCGATTGGGCGTTACGTCGGTCGATTGCTGAAGGGTCGGTAGCGGCGGTTATGGGCAATCTCGCCGGCGGCGTGTTTTTAACCGGATTTGCGTTAGCGTTCGGTGCATCTGAATTCCATATCGGTCTGCTGTCCAGCCTCCCACCAATAATAAGTTTAGTTCAACTTTTTACTCCGCCATTACTACGGCGATTCGGCGGTAAACGCAAAGAATTGACCTTATTCTCATTTGGTATCGGCAGACTCCTATGGTTGTTGCTCATATTATTACCATTTATCGCTTGGTCACAAATTTCCCTTATCCCGACTTGGATTATTATTGGGGTTATCTGTGTTTCTACCGGATTTAACGCTATTGGCGGGATAACCTGGTTATCCTGGATGGGTGATTTAGTTCCTCGGGAACGGCTCGGTCGCTATTTTTCATCCCGGAGTTTAAATAATGGAATTGTAGGGATGCTTACTGCGTTCGCTGGTGGATTCCTTTTCGATATTTGGAAACGAAATACTCCGGATTCGTTTGAAATCTATGGGTTCGCTGGAATATTTCTTATCGGATTAGGATTCGGACTATTTTCGCTATTTATGATGAAAGGAATCCCTGAACCGGGATTAAGAATCCAATCGCGTAGAGCTACTGCTTGGAATGAATGGCTAATTCCATTTAAAGATAAAAATTTCCGTACATTCATTTTTGCGCGAATGTTCTGGCTGTTTTCTGTTGGGTTTGCGGCACCATATTTTTCAGTGTATCTCATTAAAAACCTAAAACTCGATTATGCATCAATTCAATTTTTTAACCTGATTGCAACCGCTGCATCATTATACTGTATGCGATTCTGGGGACGACTGATTGACCATTTCGGCAATCGACCGCTTTTAATTTTTTCGAATGTTATGAAAGGGTTATACCCTCTATCTTGGTTGCTAGTTACACCAAATAATTATTGGTTGGTATTACCATTTGCACAACTGTTATGTAGTTTTGATTCCGGAATAAATCTTACCGGGTCAAATATGCTCCTAAAACTTTCACCGAGAGGCGATAATACCGCTTATCTTTCTACCTATACTGCCTGTATGAACCTTGCTCTAGCGATATCTCCGCTTATTGGCGGCTGGGCAGTAACCCGATTTGCATACCAGGATATGTTTACATTCGGGTCGTACCAGGTTGAAGCGTTAAAAATTCTCTTTTTAGTTTCCGGCGTTTTCCGGTTATTATCCATTCCGTTCTTTTATCGGATTAAAGAACAAGAAACTACGTCACTAGGACATATGTTCCGTGTTTTACGGGAAATTAAAGGATTTGTTCCGAACGTAGGCGAGTTGAATGAAACTCTGGCGTTCTGGTTCGCACCGGTTACCGATATGATGTATGCGGTACGAACTCGAAGTCGAAAACTTCGACATCGTTTCCGAAACATTAAACTTCGCCCATAACTAAGGTAAGTATTCGATAATAAAATCAAGGAAATGAATCGTTCCAAGCTTAAGCTTGAATACTCTGGTACATACACTATCCTGACAATGAACTTGAGTTTATCCGACTATTTAAACCGGAGGTATTGAGATACGATATTTCTTAAGCTTATACTGCAGTTGACGCGGGGTAATACCAAGGAGTCTAGCTGCACGCGCCTGCACCCCACCGCATTTAATCATTGCGGCGGTAATCTGTTCTTTTTCAAGTTCTTCCACTTTGGTTAATAACGAATTGCCAGAAACAAGCTGGCTAATTTTAGAATCATTAGTTTCTGGAAGAGCAGAAATCTGTAATTGTATCGGTAAATCGTTCGGCTGAATAACATCTCCTCGGGTTTGTACGACTAACCGTTCAATACAATTCTCTAATTCCCGGACATTCCCCGGCCAGGGATAGCGTTCTAGCTGATAGAGCGCTTCAGGCGATATTCGAAGTTCTTTTCCATATTCCAGATTAAACCGTGTCAGGAAACTATCTACTAATGCCGGGATATCTTCTTTCCGGTCGCGTAACGGCGGGATGAATATCGGCACAACGTTCAGCCGATAATATAAATCCTCGCGAAACTGTTTCTGGCGTATTGCGGTTTCTAAATCACGATTGGTTGCTGCGATGATCCGAACATCAACAGAAATTGTTTTGGTTCCACCAACTCGTTCAAATTTCTTTTCCTGTAGAACCCGAAGAAGTTTAACCTGTGTCGTTAACGGAATATCGCCAATTTCATCGAGAAATAATGTTCCGCCATCAGCAAGTTCGAACCGACCGGGTTTCGATTTAATTGCACCGGTAAACGCACCTTTTTCATGTCCAAACAATTCCGATTCTAACAAGGTTTCTGGTAACGCTGCACAGGAGAGTTTTATAAATGGCTGTTCAGCTCGCGGACTATGATAATGGATTGCATGCGCAATAAGTTCTTTCCCGGTACCAGATTCACCACGGAGTAGCACTGTCACTTTACTTTTACTCACTTGTTCAACTAACGCAAATACTTCCTGCATTCGTTTGCTCGTTCCAATAACATTTTCAAGTTTATATTTTGATTTCAGTTCCTGTTTCAGAGCAAGATTGGTCTCTAGCAGATTCCGCTGAGATTCGGTTATCATTTGGTTCAGTTTAACCGCTTGCGCAATGAGGGAAGCAATGACGTTTAATACGCGAATATCCTCGGCTAATCCTGTGTTTTCGGTAAATAATCGATCGGCACCCAACACGCCTAACGTTTCCCCATTAACTTTAATCGGTACGCAGATAAACAAAATCTCCTGCCGAACAAATTTACTCACCGATTTTGGGTGAGTCAGCAATATCGGTTCATTACCTCTGCGCGGTATAAGCGCCGTTAACCCGCTCTGGAACACTTTTGTGGTACCCTGATTAACAACTTGATTCTTCTTATCTGCGATTTCGCTTTGTGAAAATCCATGAATAACCTCAATAGCGAGTTCATCGGTTACCATATCACGCAGTATCAATACACCACGGGTCATACCGAGAATCTGCGACAATACTTCCATAACCTTCTGGCAAGTAGACTTTAGATTGAACGACATCGCGAGATCGCGACTGATTTCGTATAACGCGGTAAGTTCCTGAAGTTTACGTTCTAAATCTAATTGGTCGGACACAAGACAAGTGATATTGAAATGAATAATAATTTTCGGGTTACAGTTAAGCAGTTGATGCTGTTATACCAGGTTAAGGTTTTGTATACTCCTACACCGTAAACCAGTCCTAACAATACCTTCAAACCTAACCACACCCTTTTTCCTCAATATTTTCGTACTTGATATGTGATACGCAGCACAGGATTTACAGTGCTTCTGCATCAATTTCACCGGTTCGGATGCGAACGACTTTTTCTACCGGATGAATGAATATTTTTCCATCTCCAATTCGACCAGTACGTGCTGCAGTCGCTATGGATTCAACGACACGGTCTACATCTTCATCTTTAACAATAATCTCTATTTTAACTTTTGGCAAGAAATCAACGGTATATTCCGACCCGCGATATAGTTCAGTATGTCCTTTCTGCCGCCCGAATCCTTTCACTTCAGAAATTGTCATCCCAGTAATCCCGATATCCGCCAGCGCTTCTTTAACATCTTCCAGTTTAAACGGTTTTATGATACATTCAACTTTTTTCATAGTAACCTCTTTACTAAAATAAAAATAACGCTTATTCTTAGGGAAGTTTTTCTCCTGATTTCATCATTTCGATCCGGTAATCTTTTCCTTCAAATGGGATACTAAAACACATTTCTACCAACCGCGAATATATTCTATCACCAATTTGTTCTTTTAGTTCTGGGATATCGCGATTGGTCGTAACAATCGTTGTTTTCCTGTTTTCATACCGTTTATTGACAATAGCATACAGTCGTTCATTCACCCAGCCGCTAGTTTTTTCCGCACCGAGGTCATCGAGAACTAAAATATCGGTATCACAAACCCGGTCAATTAAATCCCAAGTAGCGGATTCATCACTGCTATCGTACGTTGCACGTATAGCATCTAACAACGTTATAGTATTATAAAATAATCCGGTATAACCTTTATGAATCAGCGCTTTTAGAATCGCTACGGCAAGATGGCTTTTCCCGGTTCCGCATTTACCCCAAAAGAGGAGTCCGCGTTGGTTCGCTGTATAATCTTCAATATATTTTTTAGCGAGCTCAAATACTTTCTCCCGGGCTTTGGTGTTCGTTTTAAAAGTTTCTAAGCTTTTTTCGCGATACATTGGAGGGATATTTGCTGCAATTAATCGCATAACGGTATTCGCTCGTCGTTTACATTCGCATTCCATCGCTCCTTGCGGTGTGATAAGATTACCGTATCCGTCGCATTTATCGCAGCCGATAGGTGGAACCTCAAGTGTATTCATAGGGATCTCAACTAAAAATGTAAGAACGCAGAAACGAAGAAACGTACCTTGTGTTTAGTGGTATTCATGTAACTGGTTCTTTCGTTTTTTCGTTTTTGGGTTCTTTGGTTTATCCTTTTTTAATGGCGCATAGAGTTGCTTGAACACATAGTTTAAACTGCGAATATTGTTCTGTTTGGCTTTTTGGAATGCAGCTTTAATTTTATCTATATCAAAATTCGCTTCGAGTTCTTTCAATTCATCGAGAATAATATTATTCATCCGCATTCCGCATAAATCAAAATACCAATGTAATATCTGCGCGAATTTCGTCCCGTTTTCTAGTTTTACTGGTTTGGCTGGGTGGTAGTATCGTATCGTTATCGGGTCAGTTGCACCGTTTAATCCGCCATCTGCGAACGGAATTTCAGTCGGTTTAATCGGTGTTGATATAGGACTCCGAATTTTTAAATATGCTGGTTCCGCATCGGTTTCCGGGAGATAACAATCAATATACTCCAACTCGCGCAATGATTCAAGCAGCGCGCGCACTCGGGACGACGCAACTCCGGTCATCTGTGCGATTCGTTCAATCGGTTCATAGAACAAATCCGGTTGCGGATTCGATAAACAATCGAGTTCAATAAGTTTTTTTAATATAAGCCAGCCATCTACTCCAAGTTGACCAGCAATTTTCTGCGGTAACCCGCTAAACTCTAACCAGCGCGGAAATTGTGTCATCAAGAAAGGCATAATGCCTTCTTTCGAGCAAACTCCAAATCCCAAAATCCTGATAGAATTGGAGTAAACCTATTAACATTTGGATTAGGAAATTCGGAATTATAGGGTTATCCTTTCACGCTGCCGATGGTTAACCCTTTAATAAAATATTTCTGCATGAATAGGAACACGATAAGAATTGGAACCGCGGCAACCACTGCGCCGGCCATACGAATTCCATAATCTACCCCATGTTCTTGCAATTGCTGAAGAATAGCTAATCCAACTTGCAAGGTATACATCTTTTCACTTTTTAAAATAATCAATGGCCAGAGGAAATTATTCCAGTTTCCCACGAAAATGAAGATACCAAGTACTGCCAATACTGGCTTACATAACGGCAAAATAATTCGCCAGAATATCCCGAACTCGCTACAACCATCAATCCGGCCTGCTTCTTCTAGATCCGATGGCAAACTCTGAATATACTGTTTCATTAAAAATATCCCGAACACCCCGGCTATTGACGGTAGTATCAACGCAAGATAACTATCTAATAATCCGAGGTTAATCATCATTAAAAATAATGGAACTAACGTTACCTGACCAGGAACCATCATCGTTGATAAAATCATCCAGAATAAGAATTTATTTCCCGGAAATCGCCGTTTCGCAAACGAATATCCAGCTAATGAATCGAAGAATAAGTTAAACCCAGTGTTCACACAAGCGAGAAATAGTGAATTTAAAAACCAACGAACAATTATTCCGACTTTCATATCAACGAGAAATTTCGGTAACCAGCTAGCAAGCCAGCTGCCAGTACTGACCAGCGGTATCTGCGAATACTCATACAGCCGAACGAAATTATCGAACGTGAACCCACGCAAACTTATTTCCGGCGGCATTTTCACCAACAAATCTTTTTGCGTGAATGCGGTTAGAAACATCCAGATAACCGGAACAAACGATACGAACGCCCACGTTATCAGCACAACATATACCGGAATAACCAAAATAGCACTTCGTTTGGTTAAAATTCTCTCTTGAGTTTCAATATCTTCAGCCGACATAGAAGGAAGGACAATGCACTAAGTACAAAATTTTATTTTTTTATACTTGGTACTTGACACGTGGTAATTGTTTTAATATTCGACATCACTTTTCAAAAACTTAAATTGAATTACGGCTACGGTAACTACCATAACAAATAAGACGAGCGCCTGCGCTGATGCTAATCCGAACTCGAAATTTTCGAAACCGGTTTGGAATATCAACATAACCAATGGCGTGGTAGCATATCCCGGACCACCACCGGTCATAATATAGATATTCGTGAATACTTGGAACGATCCAATGGTGCCCATTACCAGCAGGTATAGTATCGTCGGTCGTAACAGTGGAACGGTAATTGTCCACCACCGTTTTATCCCACCTGCACCGTCAATCATAGCAGATTCGTGGAGTTCTTTCGGAACACGACCCATTGCTGCTAAAAAGAGTATCACACCACCGCCTGGTGCCATGAGCATTCCGGATAACATAATCGAATATAACGCGATCGCCGGATTTATCAACCAATCAACCTGATGTTTTTCCCGAATTGATGATAAATAGACTTGCGCTGGGGTGAAAATAACTTTTTGAATAATAATTCCGAGAATTCCAGCGATAATTGCTATCGAGACTACACTGGCAATGTAGAGAACAGTTTTTTGTGCGGGTGTAAAGTTAAGGTTTGACGGTCGTTCCGGATTTTTCCCTTTACAGAGCAGGTAGATATACCCACGTACCAACATCGAACCGAATAAATAGAGTAGTCCGACGAAAATGCAGATTGAAACCAACCAGGGCACAGTATATGTTGTGGTATCAAACGCGTTTTTAAGAATCGGGAACGGACTGATGAGATTAATAAAACTATTGATAACCGAATTAAATAAGCCGAATGTCGGGTCATAAATCCATTTCCAGATCATCGCAATCAGCACCGCTCCAATTACTCCAGGCAGATAATACGCTGCACGGAAAAAAGCACGGGTTTTCGGACCGAGCGGATTAATCACACTCGCTAATAACAACGCAACAATGATTCCTTCCGGAACCATAATGCAGGTATAGACGAGCGTATTCGGAATCGCATATTTCCAGAATACTTCACTGGTGAAAACTTTGTAGAAATTTGCGAATCCAACCCAAGAACTGCCGGTAACGCTAAATTTCTGGAATGCTAAAATAATTGAATAGGTTACTGGCATGAGCATGAAAATCGTGAATACGAATAAACTCGGCGCAATAAATAAATATGACCAGAAATGTTTTCGGAGTAATTTCATCGGTTCCGGTTCGCGTAGCAGCAGTACAGTTATCACTAAAATAATCGCGACAATAATCCCTACTGATATAACCACCATCATTTGTCGTGGGGTTAGTTTTGGTCCGTGACTTTCTTTTGTCATGGTTCGCTCTTTCTGGTACATCGCTAAAATATGCCCAACTTCTCGCGCCGCATCCTGCATAGCGGTTTCAACCGATTTCTCTTTTAGCAGGGCATTCTGTATCTGCCGCTGAATTACATTATCCATCTTCTGCCCTTCCGGATGGAACGCAGGCATAATCACATTTTCATACGCTTTAAATAAAATAGCGAAATCTGGGTCATCGCCATAAATGTTACCGATTGATTTCCGAACCGGAAGTGTGCCGGAATTATAGTTAATCCATTGCGCTTCATCAGATAACGCTAACATTTTCGCTAATTCAATACATAACGCTCGTTTTTTGGGATCTGATTGTTTGAATACCACCCAATTGCCGACTCCGGGTGATGCAGTGGTTATTTTCCCGCTTTTCCCAATCGGGGTTATCGCTGCAGAAAAATTCAGTTTCTTCCAGTTCTGTCGAACCGCTTCCGGGTCTCGGTCATCAATTTTTTTATTCCGTTTTTTTAATGAAATTAACGCCCATTGGCCTTGGAACGTTGCCGCTAACGGCCGTTTTTCGCTCATGAATGTATCCCAGACCGCACCGGATGGTTCTAATCCGCCAGCGTTCGGTAACGCACATTTATATTTATGCTCTAAATCAACCAGTTTTTGTACCCCGGACATAAATTCTGCACTGGTTATTGTACATACGGTCATCTCATCGTTAAAAAACCTGCCACCGTCACTATACATCACGCCCCATGCTTCACCCGTGCCTGGCATAACACCGAACCCAATTCCGTAAACATCAATTTTCCCGTCTCCATCTCGGTCGAATGTCAGTTTCTGCATCTTCTCAACAAACTCTTCATACGTCCAGATACCATCTTTTGGTAAAGGAACCCCACGTTCTTTAAAGATATCAGTATTTAAAATGGTGATATATACCGTTGAATACCACGGAAACGCATAGGTTTTCCCTTCAAACTGACATACTTTCAACGGTTGTGGAAAGATATCTGCTCGTTCTTCCGGGGTGAGATAATCATCAAGCGGTTCGAGTACATCTTGGAGGACATACGACGGTTTCATGGCTGACCCACAGATATCCGGATAATTACTGCCGGCAACCGCTACATCAAGTTTCTGACCGCCACGCGCCCAAGATAATCGGGTAAACTCGACTTTAACATTCGGATATTTCTTCTCGAAAGTTGAAAAGGTACTAAATTGCCACGCTTCAGTTTCTTTCGGTCGTGGAAAATTCCAGACTTCAATAATCATTTTTTCTTCTTTTTGTTTCTGCCCAAGTTTCAGCCAAGCGCAACCGGTGACAAGCAGTCCTCCAAGGATACCGAAGAGAATGAAGCTAATTAATCGAGTTTGTTTTGAGCATTTGTTTACCATAATTGAATATTATACTATATCAAACTAAGTTTGCGAAATAGTCAAGTTGAAATATATAATCAGTCATTTCTAGGTGGAATTAACCCTCAACACAGGAAAGTGAATTTAGCCAAGTTTGAAATGATCCCACAGGAGAAAAATAGGGGTTTTCGGTATTTTTAGCCCTGTTAAAGGGCAACTGAAACCTAGTCCAGCACGAAATGCTGCGGTTATCGTAGAACATTTAACTTAGTCGCGCGCACCACGGCTGCTAATAATTTCCTCCGCAGAATATTCCAATTGTCTCGATAAGACTTTCAATAATAAATTAAAATTCGATTCCTTTCCGTGGCTTAACGCCGGAATCAGCCGGATGTTTTATTGATTTCATTTCCGTTACATAATCCGCTAGCGCAATAATCTCTTGCGGCGCATTCCGTCCGGTTAAAACCAACTCGATTTTTTCCGGCCGAGTCTTGATTAACTCGATAACTCGCGAGATTGAAGCAACTTTTAAATCCATTGCATTATTTATTTCATCTAAAATAACCATATCATACTTTCCAGATTGCCATTCTTGTTCCAGCCAATCAAGTGATTTCCTGATTTCTTCGGTTGCAATCGGAAAATTCTTTTCATATTCCGGCGTGTGGAATAACCATCCTTGATAATGGTTGACACAAACGACCGTCGGTTTCGGTCGTAATTGACGGAACGCCGCATTTTCTCCCGATGTTTCCGCATTCGGTTTCAAGAACTGCAAAATTAACACGCGTTTATGCGCACCTATCGCACGAACCGCTAACCCATACGCACTAGTCGTTTTCCCTTTCCCGTCACCGGTATAAACATGAACCAATCCTTTACCCATATTCTTTTATTAACCCCAGATTACCATGGTTTTTCGATCGTTGTTAAAAAAATAAAGACTCTTAATAGCATAAGAGAATACGTAGGTATTGTCAATGATAATTTTTAGATTTTGAATTTTTATCTTGTGAAATCCGAATGTTTATCGGAACAGGGATGAACGAGCTCATAGCTCGTTCATCTTTGCTCCGAATTTTAGCTAAGCTGAATTTGTCTTTCAGTAACACAAATGTAACGGGAACTAAGTGGAGAAAGAGCGGAGCAGGGTTAAGGGAGTAGCTTACTCCCTTGATTTCACTCTATTGAGAAGACGGAATAATACCGAACGAACTTAGACACCAAGAGATACAATAATTAACCGATATAAAGATTTTGTTGGAGACACGGAATATTTTTGTGTTTTGGTGTCGTGGTGGTAAATTATGGTTTATCGACCGATAATATCGCCGACGCTGACAGTACCGTTGGTTGGGTCATAGACTGGTCGTTCATGGTTATCCTGCATATCTGGACCGATACTATAAAGATAGAAAGTTTTACTAACTAACCCATACATAAAATCCGAATCCGAGAAATAATCTTTCGGTACCGTAGATAAAAACCGTGGCGCTAGTTCAGATAACGAATTCGGGTACGTGCGATTCTCCTGATAATATAACTCTAAAGCAGCAAGAATCCGAATCAGCCGATTATCAGTTGCAGTACTCAACTCGCGGATCATCGCAGATTCAAAATTCGGCAGCGAAACGCTTACTATCGGATGGACTTTCCTAACCATTGCGGTGAGTTTCGACCCTAAGTTTTCCTGCCGAAACTGCGGATACGGCAAAGCAAACGTTTGTATCAAATATGCATATATTTTCTCACTTTCAGCCAGAATCCGCTGGATTTCAGGTTCGGTTAATTTTGCGAGCGCTTTATCCTGTTGCGCATAGTGTTTCGCATTCTGCAGAATATATTGCAAAGTCTTTTTTTCAGAAAAGAACACCTCGGTAAACGGGACTCGATTCTGTTCAGCTTTCTCTAACGTGTGAATTATCTGTTTTAAGTTATTAGAATCTTTCGGATTATTAAGTACAAACTGTTTGAGCGGATTATATGCAATGTTCTCTAACGCGCTGGCAACCAATTTCTGCGTTAACGAGGTATTCTTCCCAGCGAAAACGCTTCCGAACTGCACACCGAGCAGATAATTATTCACCGCTTTGTCTAGTTTCCCTTGATTCTCGAATCCCATTCCTTGAATTACAAGTAGTTTTCCTATCATTTGCGCAGCAAGAAAATTCGGTAGTTTCCGTTCCGGTCGGAAATCTTCGGGACAAATGTTAATTTTCGCATTAACCGCATTTCTGATTTCTGCAAATGATGCTGTGCATTGTTCAATCTGCGGTAAAAGTTTCTCAGCAGCAGCATAATCCATAGTTTTTAAAATATCGGTAGCGGTTTTCCCTGCTGGGAGCATTTCTTTCAATGGGAACATAGCGATTGCTTGTTCAATATAATCCTGTGTATTTGTTTCAGAGTGTTGGGTGAATTCAGGTAGGAGAACTACTGTAGTCGAACCAATAGTGCTTGTTACTGAACCAGATGGAGTTAAGAAATTCGAGCTAATCCAGAAATATACGCTTACACTTACCAGCACTGCCACTATAACAATAGCAATAATAATAACCTTTTTCATCTGGGAATTTAATTGGTTTTCGGTCTCCGAATAATATCACCACTGCTGGTTAATCCGTTATTCTGGTCATAAACAATTTGCCCGTTATCATTTTTCCCATCCGGTCCGATACTCCAGATAATAAAATCATTATCATTGAGTTTCTTATAATTGAATACTGCATTTTGAGTGAACGGGTCGGTAGGAATCCTAACTATATATGCAATCGGTGTTGTCAAAACAAATAACGTATCCGGATAAGTTTTATTATCAACTTTCCAGGAATCTAATGCGATATGAAGCGAACGAAGATCATCCTCCGCTTGTGCAAGCTGATTTTTAATAGCCTGTTCCTTTTCAGCTGGTGACCCTGTGAGTTGGATAGGAGTTACTGCAGGGTTTAATTTCGGTTTTATCCATAGAAAGTATAGTCCACCAGCGATAATGATTACTACGAACATAACCAAAAATGCTTTTTTCATAGTGTCCTCTCTTAGAATTATCCTCGATGATAACTTGAGATTTTATATCATTGTAGGGTAAGGGTACGAGTTTTGTCAAGCTTTTATCAGAAGACGTGAAATAAAAGACTTTCAAAAAGTTGTTGGGATTTCAGAATATTCTTTTGTGATTTTGTAGTCTAGCCCTTGGTTTTACTTTTTGAAAGTTGGTTCTCAATGGACGAAGTTGATAGGTTTTGTTGTAGCTAATGATGAGGATAATTGGCATAAAATTAGTAGTTCTTTTAGTAATAAGCCGCTTACACCTTACTGCTTTCTACTTTCAGGGTTTGCTTATACCGAATGGCTCGAACGTTCAAGGTCACCTACGCTTGCCCGGGGAGCGGGGTGCGACTCGTGTCGAAGCGAAGCGACAAGCACGAGACGTGACACGGATTAACGTTGGGCGCACCGTCTAGTTCGACCTTTTTCAGGACTGCATAGAGTTACATCTCAATTCTCGCGGACGACTCGGAAACCAACATCACTGAAGCTAGCCGATGGTTCCCTTCCTTCCCTATATTCGGTGCGGCAGCTCATCCGAGCTGAACACCAAGACCCGCCCTTTACCACCATAACAGTTTTACCAGGTTCTATGCCTTGGGAAGTCGCGATTTTGGTAGAAGTCCATTCCCAACAATTACCCCACATGTCGATTGCACCGCAAGCCGCTAGTGTTTTTGCATAAGCATCAACTGGCGTCGTTCCGTTTTTCTCGCCGCAATTGAAATCCGCATCTTTAGGCATGTGTCCAGCAGCAAGCTCCCATTCCATTTCGGTGGGCAGGCGGTAAATTGCTTTCCCATCCCTATCCGAGAGCCATTTACAATATGCGGTGGCATCATCATAGGATACATTCACCACGGGATGCCGTTCCTTATCAACAGGCATAATTCCATTAATCCAATCCTTCGGCGGCTTTCTTCCCGTTGCCGTAATGAATTTGAAATATTCTTCGTTTGTGACCGGAGTGTAAGCGATCGATACGTTATGAGCGGCTCCGAGCACTGGCAAATATCCATCATTGGTATAACGGGAACCGGGACGAAGACGTGGATCGGTGAAACGGAGCAAGCTTTGTTCAATGCGTTTTTCTCTGTTCTGAATCACCTCATCTACAATCTCCTGCATTTCCTGAACCTTGGATGTATCCTTGGCAGTTCGCTTTAACTCCTCAAGCTTCGCCTTTTTACGCATAATAACTTTATCATAATTAACTTCAACCTGTTTTCTCAATGCCGCCAGATTCGCCTCGGATGGATCCCTACGATACGCTGCAATTAATCTTTTTGTTTCTTCATTCAGCTCCGGACGCTCTTTCTCGATTGTGGTGCTGAATTTGAATTGTTTTGCTTCTCCATTTGGAGCTGTGAATCCTACGCTAACGCTTGCGAGCATGCACACTGATATTATGGTTTTAGCCAGATTGATATTCATAGTAGTTCTCCTCATTTTGCTATCAATTCTGATTGCAGTTCGCTACCTATCAGACGGTACAATACTTGTTACATTAGACGACTAGGAAGGGAAAAAAGTTCCATCCGAACATATTCAATATGGTACTTTAACTTGCAGAAGTTAGCGTGTTATTGTACCCTTTTTAATTCAATTCCCATTATTTAGGAAAAAACACCAAAATGGAAATGCAATATATAAAATTGGTTATAATCATGTTGTTGCTAGTATTCGGTGCATCTTTTACGCAAGCGTATCAGATTGTGCTAGATGGAGAAGACCCAGTATTAAGTATAAAAACCGGCGCGTTCATTCTGGATAAAACTGGCAGTTTTAACGGTAACTTTAAATTCAGTGCTGTCGGTCCAAGTATCGGAACGTCGTTAGCAGTCTGGACTATTGATGGGATTCCTACCGGAACCTATTTCATCGAGTTCTATGTCGATAACGGAAATTATGCCGCAACTGCGGAATATATTATCGAAGATGATTATGGCGTTTCAACAGTTATCCGGTCGCAGAATTATGTCGGCACCGGTTGGCATTCGTTAGCAACCTGCAAATTTACTAACGCTGGTAGAATAACCCAGACTGACCACTGGACTGGTGCGGGAACTAAAGTTATCGCGGATGCGCTCAGATTGACCTATCTAGGCACACCGAGTCTACCAACGATAGATGTTACTACACCAGCGATAACTATCGTGGTAGATGACCTAGGAACCTTGAACCCTTATGATATGTCAACGTATACCTATCAACTATTCGCTCAATGTTCGAGTATAACCTATGCAGTTATGCCGTTTCAGGCTTATACCCTGTCAGTATTAACCGTTGCGGCGGCGAAAGAACTCGAAACCATATTGCATCAGCCGATGCAAGCAACCGTAGATCCGAATTATAATCCATCGGATGCAACCTGTCTATATATTGGGATGAGTGATGCGGAAATTTTATCCTGTTTAACGACTAATATCAATTCCGAATATCCCTATATCATCGGTATGAATAATCATCGAGGGAGCCGGTTCAGCCAGTTTGCGCACGGTCTGCAGGTGGTTATGAATAAACTGAGAGACCGGCGGATGATTTTTTACGATAGCCGGACGATAACAGATTCCGTTGCTTATGATATAGCTAAACAGACGGGATTACTTACCGCAGAACGGGATTTATTCGGTGACGGTGCGTCGGTTCAGGATACAAAAGCTCGGATTCTATCAATAGCAGAACGTGCAAAATATTCCCCGAACTATAACCATCTCCTGATATGCCACCAATATAATGACACTGTTCCTGCGTTATTAACCGTTGCGTACGATTTACAAACCGCTGGCGTCGCCTGGATTCGGCTCTCGAAAAACGTTGCGTATATCGTTGAAACCGATTTCCAGCCGGCAGGTGCATCGGTTATTTTAACCGGTTCTTGGCAGACGACCGCAAACGATATGATTTCGCAAGAGTGTTATGATGGGAATGCATATTATGCCATTGGCACCGCAACCTATCAGTCAGCGAAATTCGTTCCGAACCTGCAGGAAGCTGGGAAATATGAAATCTTCGTCGGGTTCGGAGCGGGGACTACGAACGCTGCAGATTCGGTTAAAGTAACCATTCGAACGATTAGTGGGGATTCAGTTTTCATTCTGAACCAAGCGCGGGAACCGAACCGATGGCACTATATCGGAACCTATCAAATGCCAGCAGACACGAACGGATATGTTATGCTGGATAACTCACTGGTTGGAAGTGGAAGCAAACAGATTCGCGCAGATTGCGTGAAGTGGGTATATAAAGATGTAATTCATACTGTGCCGGTGGTTTTGAGTGAATGGTGGTTGGAATAGAAACTTAACCGCAAAGAGCGTTAAGAAGCCGCAAAGAGCATCATCGAAAAAGTAAAAGAAACAATAAGTATACTCAATTCTTTATGAAAAGATGTTATAACTGCGGGGAACCGTATCAGGAATCGCATCCTTTCTCGTTCCAGAGTACCTGCGGCAAATGCCATGCATATTTGCATTGCTGTTATAACTGCCGACTGTATGACCCGAACGCATCTAATAAATGCAAGAGTTCAACTACCGAATGGGTCACTAACCGGCAGAAATACAATTTCTGTGAAGAATTCGAGTTCGCTGAATCTGAACCGAAACGGCAACCTAGCAAAGAAGAGACGAAAGCGAAGTTTGATAATTTGTTTAAAAAATAATTTAACTGCAGAATATATCAAGTTTATTTTTCTTACGACCCTCTCCTAAAATGTAAATCGTCCGAAATAGCAATTAACTATTTTCAGTCTGGATAGAAATGCTAACATCCGTATCCGGCGGTTCGTAGTATTCGGGAGTTAGCGTTTGCTGTTTAATTTCGCCGACGATATGCTTAAATAAATCCGCATACTGCAGACATCCTTTCCCCTTGACACCTTGAATATGGACTTTCACTTCTCCGGTCGGGTCGATTTCAATTTCAAACTCGATTTTTCTCTTTCGCATAGAAAATCAAAGTTGAATGGTTTTTAGCGTATTCTCACGTATAAAACAATATCCGCTCGCATCCGGCTCCATTCGTTTGCATCAATGGTTCACCAGTGGCGAACTTTCAATCGGATAACATTCTGCGGCGTAGTTTCTTCTTCTGTAATAACGAACTTTCGCTGTTGCAGTTCCCGTTTAATTTTCTGATATACGTATTGCTGAACCAGCCGGTGAGCAAATTCCGTTCCAGCTTGTCGTAATTCCTCTTCAGTCTTAGTCGTTCCGGAAACGCAAACGGATAACCGTTTTCGTTCGTCACGTTTAAACGTTATCGTAATATTTCCTTTCGTAAACTCAAGTTGTTCTTCTTCAGCTAATCCATTCGCGACCACTTCACTATTATTCACCGCTAATTCTATCTGGCGAAATCGCGGTTCAATCGGTTTAACCGCAAGCGGAGTTATCTTCTTCATTGAATATCCTAATCGAGTGCCAGTAGTTGTAGCGGTATCAAGCAGGTCACTTAAACTTTCGATTATATAGGGAAGTAAAATAATTTCTGCGCTCATAACCAAGGAAAATGATGCTATAGATTTTTAAAGCTGAGTTAACCGATTCAGCTCGCGATAAAATATATGGTTTATGAGTTATGCGCACTGATTATACTCAAAAACGTAGCCGTTAACCATAGACGAAAAACCAACATTCAATCATACCCTTTAATTTTTTCGTAATTAATGAAATGATATTTTTAAGACGATTATAATAGGGTAAAGGTTTATTTCCGTTTCTTTTTCCGATTTGGGTGGAACCTCGTAATCCGCTTATTTCGGTTTGGATTTAAGGCAGTTGTTAAGTCAACCATTTCTTTCGAGTAGTTGATAATATTTATTTTTCCATCTGGTTCGATATAAATCGTTGATTCCATAGGGATAATTCTTTTTCTCTTCATAATATAACCTGATATTAGCAATTCAAAAATGCCAATTATAATGTCGAACTATATTGAGCTTTTCGACTCATCATGAGCTTTGGATTACCGCCCTTTTTCTGTCGATAAATCAGGATAACCCTTGGCTCAAGCTAAGTAGAAAAAGTTACTTTGAGCTCCTACTGTAGAAATAATCGCGCGCGAAGTCGCTGCCAGACCTGATGCCAATATGATTCCGGTGGACATGGTTCGTTATTCAATTCGGCAACTATCTGCCGGGTTTTCCGCAACGTATATAATTCGCCCATACAATCCGCGCACTGACTTAAATGCTGGTCAACCTTGTGTTTAGATTTCGGAGCTAGGGCACCCTCATCATATTCCGCTAATTTTTTACGGATGAAATAACAAAACATAGTCAAAAAGATTCAATGCAAAATGTAAAATGCGTCGATCCGAGCTATACCTCAAGGTTAGAACTATTTATGGTATCAATTCTCCTTTACACCTAATCCCGAGAAATCGGGATACAACCTTCGCTGAAGAGTGGAGTCGAAGAAGAAATTATCGCTTAACCGTTGCGAGCTGTTCCTTCTTCTGTTCTAATCCGGAAGTATAGCGCAATTTTGAATCTGATACCTCAACTTTCGCTCCAGCTTCCCCACGGAGTTCAAGCATCAATGGGAGCAGTTTTTGCCGGAGCCGGCGATGCGCATGGAAAAGAGTCGATTTAACGGTTCCGTCAGCACAATCGAGGATTTCAGCAATCTCTTTAATTTTCAAACCTTCTAAATCATGGAGAATGGTTATGGTTCTCTCCTGTAGCGGGAGCGAATCTATCGCACGACGGATAATCGTTCTGCGCTCATTCCCAATCGCTATTTCATCTGGCGCTAGAGTTCGGTTATCCGGTACTTCGATATGGATAGATTCAGTCGATTCCGACGTAGCGGATTCAATTGTGGTCTCTTTTAACCGGGTTCGTTGCCGAAGTTTATCGATAGCAAGATTCACCGCAGTTCGATAGAGCCAGCCGATAAGATTTTCGATAGTTTTCCCCTGTTGCAGCGTCGTATAGAGACGAATAAATGTTTCTTGTAGGATATCATCGGCATCAGCGTGATTATGGATCAGCCGATATGCAGCGAAATAAACAGTTTTCTGATATCGGATTACCAAGGTTTCAAACGCAGATTCATTTCCAGCAGCGGACTGGGTTAATAATAATGTATCATCTGAATCCATAAAATAAACAAATCTAAAATCCAAATATCGAAAATCGTACTAAAAAATTAAAAACTATAAGGTAAAAACAAAAACGATAGGATTACAATCGGGATTTTAAGGAATGCTCTTTTTCTTTTTCCCTATTTGTTTCGGATTTCGTATCGCGATATTTGGTTTTGTCTGTTAAAGATGGTGGAGACGACGGGACTCGAACCCGTGACCCCCACACTGCCAGTGTGGTGTTCTCCCAGCTGAACTACGTCCCCAAGCTAAAAAGTACCTAGTCCGAAGGATGAAGTACCAAGCACCGGAACTTTATCTCATTTCTGTACTTGGTACCCGGTACTTTCATAAAATTACTGGATAATTTTAACCAGTGAGAAATAGGGTAGGAAAACAGATAAAGCGATAAATAAAACAATACCACCGACAAAAACAATCAAAATCGGTTCGATTACTGACGTCATTCCGTGAATCAGGTCATCCAGTTCCTGTTCATACGATTCTGCTAGACGCTGGAGTACCGTCTCGAGTTGACCGGCTTGTTCACCGACCGCAATTAAATCTACCGCTAATCCCGGAAAGAAAATTGAATCTCGTAACTGGTCTTCCATCCGTCCGCCAGCTTCGATTCCTGCCCGGGTTTTTTCAAGCGCTTCCGCAACGTTCGGACTACCAACCGAATCTTTCGCTATCTGTAATCCTTCCAATAAACCGATTCCTGAGCGGAGTAATGTTGCTAACGTTCTGGCAAATCGTGCGATAACCAGTTTGGTAAATATCGGACCAATTAACCAAACCCGTAATCGAATTCGATCGTATAATAATTTTCCGGAAGCAGTTCTTCCGTAAATAATCAAGGCGATAATGATGATGATCAATAAAGGCACATAAATCGCCCATTGATTTCGGAGGAAATCTGATGTCGTAAGAATAATCTGGGTCGGTAACGGTAGGTTAACTTGTCCTTGTGTTTTTTTCTGAAACAACGGGACGAATATCGGAATAACGTAGGTTAACAGAAATATGACTACACCAAGAGAAGCCGTTATTGCCACTGTAGGATACATCATCGCAGACCGTATTTTACTGGTTAATGCAATGCGATTCTCCAGCATTTCTGCAATACGCCGTAATGAACTTTCTAAAACACCGCCGGTTTCTCCAACCCGAATCAAACTGATGATTAACGGCCTGAATATCCGCGGATATTTCGCTAATCCGCCGGATAAACTCCCACCTCCTTCAACATGGTCAGCGATTTCTTTAACAATTTTCGCTAACCGCGGATTATTCGTTCGTTCGGAAAGTATTCGTAAACTCCGCAATAACGGAACCCCGACATCAATCAAGAGCGATAATGACCGCGAAAAAACCGCTATATCCTTCTGTGATATCGGACGAGGAATATTAATTTTTAATAAACTTTTCTTTTTCGGTTTTCCCGCCATAAACTATACATCAAATCCGAATATCGAAATCCGAATCCGAACCAAACTCGATATTTGACATTCGGATTTGCCTTTCCTTATAAATATACCGTTCGAATAAGTTCATCTACCGACGTTATTCCAGCAAGAACTTTTTTAATACAACTTTCGCGAATAGTGTTCATCCCTTCAGCAATCGCAGTTTTCTTAATGTTAACTTCTGATTCACCTTCGGTAATCATACCGCGAAGTGTATCCGTCATTTTCAATACTTCGAACACCCCGGTTCGTCCGATATATCCAGTCCGGAAACAAGCTTCACATCCTTTTCCACGGAACAATTTTACTTTTTCTTTTGCGCTCAAGCCGAGTTCTTCTTTTAAAGCCGCATCCGGTTCATATTCTTCTTTACAATGTGGACAAATGGTTCTAACTAAACGTTGGGCAATAACCCCAATGACCGAACTGGCGATCAAGAACGGTTTAACCCCAAGATGAATTAACGTCGTTACGGCACTCGGTGCATCGTTGGTATGAAGTGTTGCAAAAAGTAAATGACCAGTTAACGCAGCACGAACCGCAATTGCTGCTGTTTCCGCGTCGCGGATTTCACCGACCATCAGGATATTGGCATCTTGACGAAGGATAGCGCGTAAACCGCTCGCAAAAGTTAAATCTACTTTGGGGTCAACCTGAACCTGGTTAATTCCCGGAAGCTGGTATTCAATCGGGTCTTCAATAGTAACAATATTTGCGGTTAAAACGTTTACTTCATTTAATGCAGAGTATAACGTAGTTGTTTTCCCGCTGCCAATAGGACCGGTAACCAGAATCATCCCATACGGCCGATGAATTAGTTTGCGGACGGTTTCTAAATCTTCCGGTTCAAATCCTAGTTGGGGTAATCCTTTCAACACCTGCGATTCGTCTAGGAGCCGTAGCACAATTTTTTCACCGAAATGGGTCGGTAAAGTAGCAACTCGGATATCATAATCTTTCTGGTTCATTCGGTAGGTAATATGTCCATCCTGCGGTCGACGTCGTTCGGTAATATCCATATTCGCAAGAACTTTTATTCTGGATTGAACTGGTAACTGTTGGTCTTCACCTAACGTCATAACATCATGGAGCATCCCGTCAATCCGGTACCGAATGCGCATTTTCGGCACCTGCGGTTCAAGATGGATATCAGTTGCTCGTGAACGTATCGCAGTTTCAATAATTGAATTGACTAAACCAATTATCGATACGCTATCAATTTGTTGCATCAGCTGGTCTTTTCCAATAATCGGACCTGGTCCTTTTATTGTGGTCGGTTGTACCTGTTTCTCAGATTCAGCTGGTTTAACTTCACCGGGTTCTGATCCCGCCAAACGAGAAACTTGTTCTTCGGTAGGGAATAGTTTATCCGTCATCATTTTTAATGGTCCTTCCTCAACTAACATTGGAACAATCTGGCACCCGGTTAATAATGCCATATCGTCAATCGTTGAGATATCTAAGGGATCTAGCATCGCTACCCATAACTGTTGTTTATCTCGTTTCACCGGGAGTACATGATGTTCCCGAATAAATGGTTCCGGTAATAAATGCGCTATTTCAGTAGATATAGTTTCGGTAGTTAAATCTATATATGGTACTTCCAGATACTTATCGAATGTTTCTTTAACCTGTTCGAGAGTGAGAAATCCACCGTCAACCAGCACTTTCCCTAGTGGAATCCGCTCTTTCTTTTTCTTCTCTAATGCGGTAGCAAACTCTTTTTCTGACATTAATCCGCGTTGAATCAAAATTCTACCGATAATTTTATCCTGGTTCGCTTCTTGCTGATATCGAATAATATCGCTGATATTTTTCGGCGTTACATATTGCAGATTTATCAGGATTCGTTCGAGCGGAAATCCAGTGGTCTTTTGTCGTTCCTGAGCGGTTTTAAGTTGGTCTTCGGTTATAAATCCTGCTTCAACCAGTGCGGTACCTAAATCCGTCTCTTTCGGCTTATATTGAACAAGGATCTCTTCTAATTCCGCTTCCGTAAATACCCCTTCTTCAACCAGCGATTTCTGTAGCACTTCCGTTTTTTCGCGGAGAAATGGAACCGAGATACGGTAGGTTAACAATTCTTTAATGGTTTCAAGGTTAACTTCTTGTTTAAGAATCGTTAACAACGATTTATTCGTCTGCTGATATTCTGTTTCGAGCCGTTTCGCCTGGTCTTCAGTTAATAGCCCGGCTTCAAGTAACATTTTCCCTAATTTTGTTTCTTTCTTTTTCGGCATAATTTTATTAACATTAGAATATCGAATATCGAATTTCCAAAAGGGTTAGTATTGCTGCACAATTTGGTTTCCTAAATCCTCCCAATAGATGATCGGATTATCTACTTTGGAAATGTCAACCAAGGCGAAAATCGTCCGAATCGCCCGGTCTTCATTTTTGAATTTAACGGTTCCTTTTGCGACAATTTGATATATGTTGGTCGGTGTAACCCCGAACTTACCGAGGGCATTAATTTGTTCAGGGTCAGCTAATTTCCATTCCGCAGTGTATACCAACCTCATTTCGCTGGTTATCGGGTCTGTTTTCGGAACAATTTCTCCTTCAATTTTACCCGGCGTGGATTTCGATTTCAGTTCTGCTATAGCCACTTGCATACCCGCTTTTGCAAGATGAAGCATCTGGATACTATCTTTCGTCTGGCTACCACGCATTAAACTATAATAAGCATAACCGGAAAAAGATAACGCGATAATTAACAATATCGCTACTAAACTGATTACGATGATGAGAACATAACCCTTTTTGTTCATAACATCCAAAATCCAAATAAATCAGCACATCTTCAAATCATTTAATCATTTAAATAAAATTTTATAATGTAATGATTATATGATTTATTTAGGGATTTTTTCATTGAAATTTATCCCGATTTACCGTGAGCTTCCGACGTAGTCGGGTTTTAACTTGCCATCAGCCGAACTACAGTTTGTAATTGGAACGTTCCATCTTGTTCTTTCGGATGCTGGACGGTAATAATGACCATAACCTGTTTTGGTAATCCAGGTCGGTTCATCCATTCTTCAACCCATCCGGGACCGGTCGGTAACTGCGTATCCCAATACCGTAATCGAAGTCCATATTTAACGTTCGGTAATCCAATACCAAGTCCGTGAACGTTTTTTGTGGTATTAACTTGACCGTCAATCATATCGTCTTCATAACGATATATCCGCGATTCGAAATCTTTTCCTCGATTCGTGGTTTGAACCGCATACAACACTTCTTGAAATGTTATTGAAGTTTTTCCTTTTTGTTCCGGTAAACTTTTCCCAACCACCAGCAGTAAAGAATCATTATCTAAACCAACCGCATCGCCCTTTCGCCCTTGAAATAAAACATGATTGTTGTTATCTTTTGCTAACGCTACCGCGCCGGATAAATCGCGCGTAATATAATCCATCGCTAATCGCGCTTCTTCTAATCGTTCAATTTCCGCTAGTCCTCGTTTTCCGAGTCGGAACGTCGTATCCATTGCGCCGTAAATAATGAACACTACTACTGCAGCGATCACCATTGCTACAACAACCTCAACAACCGTCATCCCGTGAGCAGCTCGGAATTTGAAATATAGATTTTGTCGTTTATATGTCAGCATACGTTATTTCGGTTTTAAGGTTACAAGACTAATGCTATGCTGACCATGCGGGTCAGACCATTTAACCTTTACTTCAAGCTGAATGAAACCGGGTGGAACTTGAACTTCAGGCGCAGTATACTGTTTCCGTTCCCAGTAGTAGGTTATTCTTTGTCGGTCTTCAGCAGCCATAGTTTTATCTGCGGATATTTCTTCAATTTTTTCCTGCGCGAGATATACTGCAGAGGTATACCCTCGACTTAAATCATACGCATCAAATCCAGTGATAAACAAATCGGTCAAACCGACAATTGCTACCGCAGCTATCGCAATAGCTACGATAACTTCTACTAACGTCTGTCCTTTTTTGGAGTTCGTTTGAACCATACTGCAATAAAATTTTAATAGATGGAAAATAGTTAATTGGGATAGTAATTGTATAAAATTTACTCTAGAAAACCGCATTTTGTCAAGAGAAAACCGTATTTATTTTACAAAAATATTACACTAGAACAAATAGCAAATTTACCCCTGGTTTGAGACGAATGATGAACCGAAAATTCAATTGATTCTCGCGCGAACTAAAAGACTCGTATCAGATTGTTTGGATAACCCCTTTAACGAAAACTTTTTTTACCCGGAATCGATTATCAAGTACAACAATATTCGCTTCTCTATTCGGTGCTATACTACCAATGCGATGCGATACCCCAAGGATTTGCGCTGGGGTTAATGTTGCCATACGAATCGCTGCTTTTAGCGGAATCTGGCAATAGTGAACTGCATTCGCTACGGCACGATTCATCGTTAACGTGCTTCCGGCAATTGTTCCGTCTGGTCGGGTAACTTTACCGTTCTTAACAATAATTTTTCGACCGTGTCCTTGAGAATGATATATTCCATCTGGAAGTCCAGCTGCACGAATCGCATCGGTTATTAACACCATTCTATTTGCTCCTTTAAGCCTATAAATCAACTTGATAATTTCCCAATCGAGATGGATGCCATCGCAAATAACTTGAACCGAGATTCTGTCATCCAATAAACACGCTAGTGTTGCTCCTGAATTACGATGATGGATAGGAGTCATCTGGTTGAATATATGCGTAGTATGGGTTATCCCGGCATCAAAACTGCGTTTTGCTTCTGCAAACGATGCGTTGGTATGGCCAATCGCAGCGATGATACCATGGTCCACAACATGTTGAATGATCGGAATTGTTCCTAACAATTCAGGAGCGATAGTAAGCATTTTCAAATTGCCCTGTGATAATCGTTCGATTTCTTTGAGTAACTTTTTACTTGGTGGCTGAATAGATTCACCTGGAATTCCGCCTTTTCGTTCCGGGTTGATAAATGGTCCTTCAAGGTGTATCCCGATACAGGTCGCCGCTGGCTCGCTATCCGGTGCAGAATTTTGAGTTGCTAAGAACCGGCTTAATCGACTGATCGTTGGTGGATGAAATTCGGTAGTGGCAAGAAATGCGGTTGTTCCTCCCTGAAGAAGATTTTTACATAAAGTTGGTAATGCAGTTTCAGGTTCATCCCAGACGTCGTAACCATACGCCCCTTGAAGATGCAAATCTATAAAACCGGGTACAACAAGTTGATTTGCAGCATTGATAATCACCGCATCCTTCGGCAGTTTAATTCGTTCTCGATGACCAACCTGTTTAATTCGCTGGTTTTCTATCACCAACGTTCCGTTTTGAATGAGCGAGATAGGCGTAACAATGGTTCCATTTATAATAGCAATCCTATTGTTTTTCATAGGTAAATAGTATACCATAATTTATAAATCTCAATTCGATTATCCTTTATTGCAAAACAATCAAGTGGTTCCATAAAATCGTAATGAATAACGCTAGGTTGCAAAAAGTTAATTGAGAGAAACATTTTATGTTCTCGACAAAAAATTGTTACAAATTTTGCTACTTAGCATAATTTTATACTTGTCATTTTATATCAAATTGTGCTATTATGCCGATAAACCTAAAATGAATAGATAGGTTAAATAGTTATAACTGTTTAACCATTTAACTTATCTACTTAAATTTTGTGCTATTTGGCAGTAAAAAAGAAAAGGAAACTGAGTTTTGGACTGGTGATGCGGTATTTCCTTTTGATTTAGTGCCGGTAGAAGAATTATCTCTTCGTCTTGCTTGCCCGCTAAAAGTTATACCGCGATATGTTCCGCGCTCGCTCCCATTTAATACTGCTAATGTACAAGAATTGATGGGGAAAAAAGTAGCAATCACTGGTCGACCGTGTTCCGGAAAAACTCGGGAAGCGATCGAACTTATTCGGAACCTGCATCAAATTCACCCGGTTACTGTGTTTGTTTTACGTTGTTGTCTTTCGACGCCTATCGAATTTCCAGAAGGGTTGCCTACCGCAAATATTGTTCTTCTCATAGATGATTTACCACATTTACCGAGTGTATCTGCGCCAGAATCGTTATCCGAATGGCGGTATAAACCACCAGGGTTACTCCATCGATTGCGTGCAACCATATCCTGGTTTGAAAAACAATCGCAACAACCGGTAACCGTCATTATAACCGCACGAGATGAAGAACTATACCCGATTATTGAACGCGCGACTTCATCTTGGTTCAAAGATACCTTTAAAGAAATCCGGCTCCCGAATTTTACACCGGAACAAACCGGATTGTTTATTGACGCGGTCTGCGATGCAACCGATATTCCACCGTTAGATGAAAAAATGCGGGCGAATTTTGTCCGAGACGGGGATGGAACCCTTGAACGCTACGTGCATTTTTTCGCTCGAAAAACGCGAGGCACCAAGATAACTGATTCGGAATACACCGAGTTCTCTCAAAATAAAGATATGTTCTGGCATTGGATCCATTTACGAATGAAAAATGAAGAACGCGCGATTTTTCGGGTATTAAGTTTATTCCGGTTTTATAACATTCCTGCGGTTAAAGATTTAGTTATTCAATGGTGTATTCGATATTGTGAAGAAGGAAAAGGACTTAAACCCCATCAGATAGAATTGGCGATAGATTATCTCTCCCGTCAATATTTCAATTTATGGCAGAATCGGATTTTCTGCCATGATACGAGATTAAAATTTGAACCAGTACCATTTGCACACGAACTAGACTCGTTAGCCCAGTTTCTGATTCACTCAGCAAACGCGGATAAACATATTCGCCCGCTCCTGCTGGGCAGTCTCTGCGAACTGGCCGAAGCCGCTTATTTACGACACCATTATCCACTAGCAAAACAAATTCTTGAGTTCGTCTATAAATATCATCGGGACCATCCGCAGGTGAATCTGACCCTTGCTTTAGTTCATTTAGCGCTTGGACTTCAGCAAAAGAAAAAATTTCATACGGAATTAGCAACTGCAATTAAATATGGCGAAACTGCGTTAAGATTCTTTCCAGAAACAGTTTTTCCCTATGAACATTCACTGACCCAATATCTTCTCGCGATATTATATACCGAACTAACTCAAGGGAATCGCGAGGATAACGCCCGGGTAGCGTTATCGTGTTGTAAACATGCGTTACGCTATTTCACGCGCGAACAAGAACCGTTCTATTATGCGGCAGTCCAACTCCAGCTTGGTGCCATCCACTTACATCTCACCAATCCTACCCGAGATGACAACTTAGCATCCGCAATAGATGAACTTAACGAAGCTCTATCCATTTTCGTTCAGGGAGTACATGCGGAACCGTTTGCCTACGCTTCGATGCTATTAGGGAAAGCTTACCACGAATTAAACTTAGGTGATAAAGCGACCAATCTTAAAAATGCTATGGATAACTATTTTGCTGCGTTATTAGTTGCAACACGGCAATCGTTCCCATTCGACCATGTGCACCTTCAAGTCCTTCTGGGCAAAGCGTATCTCGAGCTTCCAACCGGAGAAACTAAAGAGAATATCGGACAAGCGCTTGATTGTTTCCGGGAAGCGCTGACGGTATATGTACCTACCGAACATTCAAGTGAATATGCCAATGCACAATATCTTATGGGAATCGGATTTTCTAAACTGCCAGGGGATAAGGTTCGTAACCTCCAGCAAGCGATTATCTTTTTCAAAAATGCGTTAAAGATTTATACTAAAGCTGCTTATCCAACTGAGCATCAACTTGTGACCGGTGCACTAACCGCTGCAGAAATGGAACTCGAACGACTCCAGAAATCATCTGTAACAACCTAGGAGGATATCTTATCCGTATCGGTAACCAGTGCGGGTAACGTCTCTCGAGTACCTAGCGACAAGAGAGTTTCTAGCCAGGCAGTATGAGGATTAACTAATTGGAGTTGAAGATTATTTTCTTTCTGGAGCGCGCTTCGGAGTAAACGATTTTTCCGTTTAAGTTCTGCAATATCATCAAATCGCTCGTGTTCAAACGCGGTTCCTTTTTTTGGCACAAACGGGGATATCGCTACAATTACCTTACCCGCGCGACCAAAAGGTTTACTTGCAGAAATCAAAATATTGCGAAGCCGTCTAACCAGCGCTATAAGCGCTTGAATATCCGCCTCAGTTTCTTGCGGTAATCCGAGCATAAAATACAACTTGATATTTAACAATCCGTTCGATACCGCTCGATAGACTTGTTCCATTAATTCATTGTCCGTGAGCGGTTTACCGATTGAGGTTCGCAACGTTTCGGTTCCAGCTTCTGGTGCGAACGCAATCGTTTTCTGCCCACTTTGTTTTAACAATCTAAAGAGGAGATCCGGCGCTTTATCCGCACGTAATGAAGCAAATGAAACCGGAATCTTCCGTTTAAGCATCTCTGCGCAAAACTGATCAAGTTGCGGATAATCAGCAATGGCTGTGGCAACAATACCGATTCGCGGAATAGCGCCGCTTCCAGAAAATCTGCGAGCAAACTCAATTTGTTCATAGATGTGGTGTAAACTTCGATATCGAACCGGTTTATAGAATGTACCGGCTAAACAGAACCGACAGGAATATGGACATCCGCGGCCGAGTTCAATCAGAACCATGTTCTTAAATTCGGTATAAGGAGTAATAATCTGTGAAACGCTCGGAAATTTATCTAATTCGGTAAGATGTAATCGCGTAATATGTTCCGCAGATGTATTACGATCCGGTAAATAGATTCCCGATAACCGTTCAAGCCGGTCGTTCCGTTTCCGTTTATCGTTCATAGTTGCAATCAGAATCTCTAACATTGGCTCAATAATTTCTTCCGCTTCGCCAAGAACCACCGCATCAACGATATTCGCAATTGGTTCCGGATTTGCGGAAACCGCAATTCCCCCAGCGATAAGATATGGATACCGTTTGCTTCGTTCTATGCGGAAAATCGGAATATTCGCTTGCCGAAGAAGCGCAACTAAATTCAACTCATCTAACTCAAATGATAAAGAACAAGCAATTGTATCGAAAGCGGTTAACGCAGTTCCCGACTCGAGCGATCGCGGGATTCCAGTATACCCTGGGATATAAAAAAACCTTTCGCAAACGATGTTCGGATGCGCGTTGAATAAACGATACAGCGTATGTACGGCTAAGTTTGACATTCCAATCGCATATGTGTTCGGATAAATCAACGCAAGTTTTAGTTTACCACGATGCGATTTTCGAATCGTCCCACGTTCTGCTTGTAAGAGTTGAAATGGAGTAGTCGTTAGTAATCGGGACATGAATTTAAAATAGAAAAATAAAAGATTACTCTTTACTTTGTAATCCGGACTAGCCGACACGGGGTTTCTTGTAACACTTTCCGTAATAACGAACTCAATCCGTTATATTCTGCCAGAATTGATACCGGGATAGTTACTGCGGCCTGTTGGTTTAAATAGCGATGGAATGATGATTCAGCAATGATACGGAAAAATAATTCATGCGAGGTAAATTCCGTAAACTGCGCTCCTACCGTATAATATACCCCGCCGTTGGTTGGTTTCCGCTTAACAACTGGAGTAGCTAATATCGGTTCTCTCTCCAAATCAAGCTTGGCAAACCGATATGCAATTTCCGGAATTTCGGTTGGTTCAAGTCGTAATACAAGATTATACGTTTGACTCAATTGCTGACATTGAGCAGAGAGATAAGCAAGAATTTGTCCTGCTAGTGTGCGTGCTGGTTCCGATTGATGTAATTGCGCACCATAGAATGATTCAACAAGTTCATTCAATCCGAGAAGTCCGATTGCGTAGGTTACCTGGGGCACAGTTTCGGCAATTGATGTGAGTAGCTCTCTCAACCGAGCGCCATAAACTCGATTCAAGAAAACCTGTTTTTGCAGATGAGCTTGGATAATAAGATGTAAGCGGGTCTGAATGAGCTGGAATAAATATGGTTCACTTTCCGCTTTTACCGCTTGATACGCGATGTTTGGTAAATTTAACGTTACTTTATGTAAGACCCATTCGGGAGAAATTGATTGGGAATCGTTCAATAATCGGAAATAAAGTTTAGGCACCGGACATGTCGAGGTTTGCTCTTGGGAAAACTCTGCCTTTCGTTCAAGTATCCAATATTCAATGGCATCTAGCAGCGCTTGGCTACCATCTGCACACATATCTTGTTCAGTAATTAAAACTTCCCAATTACAGGACGAAAAAAGCGGTTGGGTCAATTGTGGAAGACATTCAGCAAACTTGGCCAGCGGTACTTGAACGCGGAACTGTGCAGCTAGGTTAAGAGTACATAATCGATTAAATTGTAAATCAGTTTCCGGTAATACGAAGCGAAGTTCATATCCTCTAACAATCTCATCGAGGTTATGCAGATAAAGAATCCCTTGCGCATGCGCATCAACCACTTCGGTTGAAAATACCTTTGCCAGCGCATACTGTCGTTCGATAGCCCTAAGAACCGTCTGGGATAAGGTATTATCTGCTGGAATTGGTTGCGATAATAATAATCGTTCGAAATCATAGAGCGGTAATCCTAATCGTGCATGCATCCTTCTCTCTTTTTCTAACCCGTATTCCAGTAATTTGGCGTTAACCAACTCGCGAATCAATCCTGCGGTGATAATGCGCAGATTCGATTCGATTATTTGCAATTCAACTTCCTTACTGATTTTGGTTGCGACCTGAATATCAAGTTGTGTTTCCCGAACTAGCGCATCAATAATCCGTTGTCGGTTCCAAGCGATAATTTCTTCATCAGAAGTTCTGACTTGGAGTTCCTGCGAAACAAGCGAGGCTTGCGCCGAAGACGTCGATTGTGTCAATTGAATTTGTCGATGTCGTTGCCGAGCCGCGCGATAGAGAATAAACGCTTTAGCGGTTTGCGCATGTCCATGTTCAATCAAAACTTTTTCGATAGCATCCTGCACCTGTTCAACGTTCAACAACCCATCTGGATACGTCCGCGATAAATAGAGAATAACCCGGTCGGCTAACGAATCCGCTAATGCATAATCTTTCCCGCCAACTGATTGTGCCGCTTTAAAAATTGCGGTGGTTATCTTATTCTTATCGAAATCAACCAATGTTCCGTCGCGTTTCTGAATCCGGCGAAACATGAGTTTCGGAACGGTTAATTCAGCAATCGTTTCCTTCGGAAATAAGAAATTATTTTCTGCATCTATCATAATTATTATTCCTCATTAGATTAGCAAGAACGATTCAAGTACCAAAGCTTTTTTATTTTCTAACGTTATACCTCTATTGAATTTAATCAAACTCGTTTTTTCTTTTTCGGTTTCTTAACCGATACTTGAAATGAAGCCGTGGCAATCTGCGATGGCGTGAGTAACCGAACTATAACCGCACAGTCTTTTTCCGGCATAGATAACAACAGAATCCCAGAAAGAGTCGGATTATTCGAATCGGTAATCTCATGTATCCGATACGCATGTAATGGCTCTTGCAAGCTTAATATCGGCGTTGAAAACATCCCGATTGTAGGATGTGGAACACGTTCAGGCAACACCGCGCCCCATTCAACTACTTCCTGGTCAATAACGGTAACAGATAAATTGGTTTCTGCGATAATTTGGGTTTCGTTCCAGTACGCTAGTAGTTTAATGAGATATTCCCCAGGAGATAACGGCGGAATAAGATAGGAGACGGTTTGTTTTTCTCCCGGATATAATTCCATTTCAGATTTTGGAGTTAACAAGATACCTGAAACCGTGCCCATATCTGTTAGATTAACGACATCGAGTCGGTACGTTATTTTGCCAAATCCGAATGATTTCAGCAGAGTTCGGCCGACATTGCGGATTTCGAATAATAACCGATAATATCGGTTACTTCGGAAGCGATTGGTCAATTTCGGAATCGCTGATTTCGAATACTCGCCAGATTTTTTCGTCTGCATCGCCCCTAGATAATTAAACACTATTTCCATTTCTTTCGGAAATGCTGACGTCGTATATACCCATCGGGATAAATACTTTGGGTTCTCAAACGCAGTCGCTTCAACAGCAGCCAATCCGAGACCGGATAATTGATATTCGATAGCTAAATTATTTCCAGCTGTACCTAATTTGGGCACGATAAAATGAGCGGTAATCAAACTGGCGGTTATCGTTGCTGTATATATTTCCGGCTTATTGTCAGGGAATGGCTCGATAGCGACATACATTTTTTGTTTTCCTATGGTTGACACTGAACGTGCTGCGATACATAATGAATGACCAGCTAAGAATAAGGTACATATAACCATTGGTACAACTATCCGCTGATACATAACAATTTCGTTAGTCAGAAAATTTAACCCGTTAATTTCATTAGTTTGCTATCGACAACAAATGTTACTGGTCCATCATTCACCAGTTCTACGAGCATATACGCTCCGAATCTACCAGATTTAACAACTATTCCCTGGGAACGAATTTCAGTAGTTAATATTTCTAATAGTTCAATAGCACGGTCTGGAGATGCTGCCTGCGTAAAACTTGGACGTCGACCACTATAAACATCGGCACATAGAGTGAACTGAGACACTAACAGTAGTTCTCCGTGAATATCCATCAAGGATAAATTCATTTTTCCATTCAGATCTGCAAAAATCCGCATCGTTGGAATTTTTTTTGCCAACAACCGAGCATCTGACTCGGCATCTGTTTGGTCAACACCAACCAATCCTAATATCCCTTGCCCAATTTCAGCAATACATTCCGTATTGACCGTAACTTGTGCGCGTTTAACCCGCTGAAGCACTGCAATCATTGTTTATTCACCTTAGCCACATATTGCATCCGAAGATTAAACAACATTTCCTCTAATGTCTTTTCTTCCTCGGAAGTAAGATTGCCTTTAGTTTTTTGTTGTAAAATTTCTAATAGATCAATGTTAAACTTCGCGAGTGGTAAATTTGGTTCCGATTTATTCGTCCCCGGGTTCGGAATCAGACCGAGCGATTGCATCGCTTGCATACCCAGAATCAACGCTAGTTGAATAAAACTTGCTTCTGGAAGCATGTGTGATTCTTCCGGTTTCTGGTTCGAAGAACTTTCAAATGTTGCTTGATTTGATGGTTCATTTTTTTTCTCTTCTGACATAAGGGTGAATGCTGGTCTCAGTTGGCGCTTCTATGTTCTGATGGAAAAAATAGAAGAACACAGTAGAGACCAAAATGTTCGAGGATGGCAATACCAGATTTTGTCTGATAATTATTGTTAAAAGAAATTATCGCAGAAATTGCCTGTAAAGTCTAGCGGAGGTTACCTAATGCCGTTTAAGGCTAAAGCTTATGCAACCCTCGACTAAAGTCGAGTTGAAAAAAGCAAGTCGCACAACGGGTTCAATTCATTTAAATCTGTCCAAACGAATTACGAAAGTTAGCTCGCGATATTTCGCGTGCATAGACGGTTGGGGTGAGGATCTCATCGGTAGCCCAACCGTTTACTTAGTTCATTATTCTTGGTCAACATAAACATCATCGAAATAAATCGATTGCAACGGTTTCCCGATTGGGTTAATCGTAACAAACTGTACCGCGTTATAGTTCGACATTGGTGTATAGGCAAACTGAATCTGTTGCCAATCCCCCGGATCCCATTTTCCAGGCTGAAGTATTCCATTCCCACTTTCTATAATTTTAGTATATCCGCTATCGAAACTATAAAAATAGAGGTATACTTTCTGAGTATTACTCTTCGAAGTCGAAGTGCTAAACAACCAAATAGAAGCAATACAATTTTTCCCAGCAGCGGGCACAGTACAAAACTGACTCACTTTTCCTTTTTCAGCGCCAAGTTGATTTGCTCGAATCACGCCGTTATGCCCCGACCAGCTCGATACCCAACTCCAAGTTCCGGTACCGGTTCCATCACCATAGATTTCGACTAACCAGTTGTTCGTATTACTTGCAAAACTGCGATTAGCTATGGATACAGTCGTAGAGCCTGGATACCCATTCGGTGGCTCTCGATATACTTCAATTTCATCGAAATAAATCGCTCCGGTAACCTCGGAGTTTGTCGGATTTATTCCTACTACCTGAACGGCGAGAATCGTGCTGGTAGCATAATGCCCTATTTCTAGCTGTCTCCAGGAACCAGCCGTCCCTAATCCGCCTGACCCCGACGCAATAACCTGATTTGCAGTTTTCGCTACCGAACTATCATTCGCTAACTCCTGCAGATAGAGATATACTTTCGGTTGTTTGGAAACGTTACTGATATTCGTTGCGACTTTTGTTTTGGCAATATACCAGCCAGGCGATGAAACCGAGAATACCTGAGTCAATTTCGCTTTTTCACCTGGCGCTTGATTGATTTTCAATACTCCGCTCTGCCCGCTATAACTCGCAAGCCGCGATAGTGTTCCTGGTGAACTCGCATCACCATATCTCTCATAGTACCAATATGTAGTATCACTACTGACCGTGAAATTGCCGTAACTATTGACTGGCCATTTCAGAGTATAGAGGAACCCACGGTCGAGTTTATACATTCCACTAGCTGAAACGTTTAGACCCGGTTGACCGATAGCATCAATTGCTACTTTACGTTCGCTCGTTCGAGTTTTCCCACCCATATCCATGATTTGCGATGGAACGGTATAGGTCGTTCCGTCAACGAATTGATTTGCAGCCCGTGCTAAAACTCCGTTACCGAGAATCCTTATTATCATTAATATCGAAATCGCAAATCCGAAACAAAATCTAACCGAAAAACACGCAAACATTGGGGAAAAAATATTTTTTAGGTTAGTACTAAAAAATAATTTTAGCGAATTCGGCAAGCTCAGTAGTGAAGATTTTGTTTTGATTTCGATATTCGAATATTTGCATTTGTTTTTATAATTATTCATAGGTCACCTTTGCCTTTCGAAATTTTTTGATTACACAGATGTAAGTTTTTAATCAGCGAAATCGGGAAAAATCTATGTAATCCTTTTATGTTATTGATGACCTACAAACACCGGAATTTTCCCTTGACCGCTGGCTAACGAACCGAGCGCTTTCCCAATAACGGTTCCAACCCTCGTTTGGTTCGGGTCTGCTTTCATCGCATATCCCGGATTCGGAGATGTAACCAATAAATCCCCAGGCTGAATCGCACCATAACTCGCATCAACTTTAATCGCTTGATAAGCGCCAAGGGTAACTACACTCACATATTCATTCGGCATAACTAATTGTGCCGCACTGGGCGCTACTTCGACTTCTTTCTCCGGTAATTCAAATTCAGCTAATCCTTTCGCATCACGAGTACAGGTTCGAATACTCCAACATTGATTAACGACCCCAACTACTGCGGAATCATATCCGATATTGGTTTTCGCAATATGCATTAGGGGTATCTGTCCAAGAATCGGAGAACTACTCCCTTTAATCACTACTACATCACCAATTTCAAGCGTTCCTGTCCCGATATTCTTACAGAGGTCAACCACAAATCCGGATTTACTCCCGGTAACAGTTAAATTGCCAGCAATATAAACATTACCGCTAGCATAGATTGCTTGGCTGGCAGTATTTCCAGTATAAAAATATCCTCCTCGAGAGTTCTGGCTTCGTGCTTGGATGCCGTAAGCTAATGCACCGGTAGCAATTGCATAAACCGCATCATAGGTATTACTATCGGTTCGTGCATATACGCCATAACTAGTCCGGCTATACCCATAGACTCCCCTAGAACTATAACTCTCTCCATAAACTCCGTATCCGGTAGAACTATAACCATAAACACCTCTTCCGCTTCCCTCGTTTCGTCCATAAACTGCATTATTGGTGCTATTCGTATACCCATATACACCGGTACCATCAGGAGCTTTTGCATATAATCCATAAGCGTTAGTAGTACCATACGTATATCCATATAACGCTATACCACCCGATGCATATGCTACACCATAAACACCAATTCCATTCGACCCATACGCGATGCCGCCAACCCCGGTTCCGCCTACAGTAGAATAATTATACCCACTTACTGCGCGCCAGTCACCATATTGTAGAGCATTAATAGTTGAATATCCATCGCTCTTGTTGGTAGCTCTTACCGCATTTCCATTCCATCCATCACTTTGTGCATAAATTGCATCGCTAGTAGTTGCATAAGCATATATGCCGAGACCGTCACCGTAATTTTGCACCTGTAATATCGTATTGGATGTTGTTCCAATACCATATAAACTACCCACCCAGGTATCTCCATTAGCGTTCAGGAACCGACTATCAAACGCGCTTCCATCTTGATAACCGCTCGATAAACCTACCGTATCATTACTGATACTTAAACCATTACCAACATTTACATCGAGCGTTACCGACCCGGAACTCCCACCACCACGTAACCCATCTCCTGCAGTCACACCGGTGATATCACCGAAATCACTCGGCACTGACCCCTGTAATGTCTGTGCAGTTATCGCACTTACTGCATTATCCGCATAAAACGCATAGCCGACACTAGTCAACCGTTCCCGTGGAGTCATCTCACTATCCCCAGCAACCTGCACCCNGAGATAATAATTCTGGTTAAACGTCAGATTCAATGTGGTCACGCTCCCTAACTGATGCGTTAAGATCCCGTTGGTTACCGTGACCGTCGCCGTCTCCGCCCACAACGCACTCCCGCCAGTACTCGCCGTGTATAACCGAAACGTTACCGTATAATTCCCATCCGGTAATACTCGTCCTGTCGCTTTATCTTTCAATACCGCTTGATAATTTATTCGCTTCGGTATCGCACTCGCAAGCACTGCAAAACTTAATACTGATATTACTACAACTACCATTAACTGCGGTATTCTACATTGCATAACCGTTCTCCTTTCTCAATAAACTAAACCCATATAACCACACAGTTCCATAAGTTCATCGAACTACATTTTATGGAAATAATTTCGCTTAGTGCTCATTGGGTTTTGTCTCGAGATTTCAATTTCAATCTCAATGTAAACTATTTTTTTCTCCTTTCTTAGAATTGTAGTTATAGCTACAGCGAATGAACTCCAACATGGATTTCAAGTATAGAACTATAAGTCTAGCTCGGCAACTTGTTGTTGACTACGGTGAATCCGATAATGAAATGCACTAACCGGTATAACGACCTTATTTCTCAATCCATCGAATTAGGAATTTTTCGACCCAACTTCAGCTTGAAAAATCTTGAGTTTTATCGCAAATACTGCGAGTTTACAATGATTAGCTTCCGGTGATAAACCAAACCGTTTGGCTCAACGAAATCTCCGTGTCGGTGGTTAGATGTAATTTCAGAATCCGTGTAGAAGTTAGCTTTTGCCTTCAACCGCACTCTAGGAACGATAATTACCACTTAAAGTTGATGAACCCAAATCGCATTCACGGTAGGAAAAAAGAAAATGACAAGACGTTGAACATGATTCAAGATACACGATAATTTCTAGAGAATTCGTTTCCTTCGCACGTGGATACCAGTTTTAAAGTTCAAATTTCGAATTTAAAATAACCTATGGTCCCAGTAATATACAGTATCCTGGTCTTGTTCTATTTTAACGTCATCGAAATAAATCGTCGCAGTCGGTTTCCCGCTCGGATTAATTGCAACAAGTTGTACCGCATTATAATTGGTTAATGGCGTATATCCAAACTTCAGTTCGCGCCATTGACCTGGTGTCCATCTTCCCGGCTGCAATATCGCATTTCCGCTTTCAATAATTTTAGTATAACTACTATTCCAACTATAGAGATAGAGATATATCTTTTGAGAATTCTCGATACTGCCCGCTCCACTATATATCCAGACTGACCCGGTCGCACTCAATCCTGGATTCGAAAACCGATATAACTGACTCCATTTCGCCTTTTCTCCGCCGCTTTGACTTCCTTTCAAGATTCCGCTCATTCCAGCTAATCCGGTATCCCAACTCCAAGTACCAGTACCGCTTCCGTCACCATACACTTCTAATGACCATCCGCTTGTCGTGGTATCAAAACTCGGATTCAGAATATCTACCTGCGTCGCTCCAAAACATCGGGTTACTAGCGGTGGCGCAGGATATACCCAGATATAATCTACATATAGATTTGCGGTTATTCCACTACTTGCTGGATTGATTGCAACCAGCTGAACGGCTAAACTTGTTCCTTTTGCATAATAATTAATTTCAACCTCACGCCAGATACCAGCACCGGCAAACGCTCCTGCGCTATTCGATAATACCTGATTCGCAACTTCAACAACCTGATTCGATGCATTGAGCTCCTGCAAGTAGAGATATACTTTCTGCTGTTTACTTGACGAAGTTACATCAGTCACAATCCGTGCCCGAGCGGTATACCAACCTGATTTCGGAACCGTGAATACCTGTGTTAATTTCCCTTTCTGACCCGGATTCTGATTGATTTTTACTACCCCAGAACCATCGGTATACCCAGTTACCCAGGATAATGTCCCAGAACCACTCCCATCCCCATACACTTCAAAAATCCATTTCGTTGTATCACCGGCAACATCAAAATGCCCATTCTGGTTAACAATCTCGTATACACGCAGTAATGCTTTATCATAATCCGTTCCGGTTGTATCTTTCTGCACCGTGAAAATCACGGAAACCGGTGATTTCAATGCCGTACTCGAAACTATTTCTGCTGTTGAACCACTGAGAGTTACAGTTATTTTTCCGTTATCCGCAGGGTCGTCATATTTCGTTGTGGATTTATATATCGTCGGATACGATGAACTTGCATCTTTAATAATCACTGCCCGTAAATCTAACCAGCAATGTTCAACCTCGTTCCCGTTATCTATAATCGCATCACCCAGTCGTTCGAATAGATACGTCGAATATTTAACCAGCGAGGTTGATTTCGCATACCAGTTCGCACAATAGGAAACCGAATCAATCCCGACAAACGCAGTCGTTCGTGTTAAGGTATAATCAACGGTATTATCCGGATTAATCACGATTCGCGCTTGGTCTATATCCGGATTCGTTTCCCAAGTGAAACTCGCTGCTGTATCCAGTATGTATCGGTCTAAATCGAACACTTCATCTTGCTCATACCCTTTCAACAATTTAATATCCGGTAGCCGCCGTGGTTGTTCCGGATTCTCACGTAACCACGGGTCGTAATCAATATAGTTCGAAACCGTATCACCTTTCCCAAACGGATTGTATAACCCTATCGTCGAACCGTCATACGGGCCTGTCGTATCACCCCACCAGTTAAATTCACCGTTAACGGTTCTGGTAGTTACCGAATTTTGTGCTCCGTAGGTAGTATTCTTTGAAATATTGTTATTCTGGAAGATTAAGGCATATGGATTATTTGCATAGATCCCAATTGCATTCTGGCAAATATTATTATTCGCAATTATAGTTTGAGATGCGTTATCTTGAATTTCAATCCCCTTACCTAGATTATTTATAATCGTGTTATGCCGCAGCTCTCCATTTATTGGACCGTAAGCATAGATGCCACAGTAAGCATTCTTTTCAATCAAGCAATACCGCACCTTTAAATTGTCTTGTGCATATGCATTATCGATTCCATAACGTGCATAGCGAATAATGCAATGGTCGAAGACCGAACTCGGTAAGGTATAATAACCGAGATAAATCCGCGACCAATCTCCCGGCGCAGGGCTGGTTGCTGTCCCATCACCATAGGTATCCCCGCCGATAGAATCATCTTTGATTGACGTGAAATATATCGGTGCATAGACGTTACCAACTGCAATCAATCCGCCATATTGGTCGCTAAACGGATCACCGGCATCTAATTCAGAATCATAATCAGCAAATTTGATAATCACTCCCGGATTCAAGGTAAGGATGCATCCACCACCAGTAGTATGTATTGATACCGTTCCGTTAATCACATACGGTACACCCTGATTCGTCCACGTACCAGACGTCTGAACAATATCATACCGAGCCTCTATCCCTTGCCGCTTATTATTACTAAAACTACAACCGGTAACCTTCCGTATCCCTTCCGCTTCAAGCGAAATCGGATACTCCTGATTGTTGGTAAACCGACAGTTGCTTACCGTCGGATACCCATCATTCAACCCATAGATCCCACACTGTTTACTATACTCTACTGTACAATAACTAAACGTCGGATTACTCCCATTAACATATACCACACCATTATACGAATACCCTCCATACCGAATTATACATTGGTCTAACCGCGTCGTCGCTAACGTGTACCGCTCAAAATATATGCATTCCCAATCGCCAGGCGATGGACTCGTCGCTGTACCATCACCATACGTATCGCCACCAACCGAATCATCTTTAATCGAAGTAAAGGTTACCCCGGTCGCAATTAATCCACCCTTTTGCGTCGTTGAACTCCCAGCAATATTTAATTGGGCATAGATGTGCGCAAACTTCAACACAACTCCTGGACTTAGGGTTAAAATACATCCACTACCGGTCGTATATACCGAAACATCGTCTTCGATTACATACGGTACACCCTGATTCGTCCACGTACAGGTGGTACGAACAATATCATACCGAACCTGTATACCTTGTGGAGTATTATTACTAAAACTACAACCGGTAATTTTACGGACTCCTTCCGCTTGAACGCTAATCGGATAATCCTGATTATATTCAAATACACAGGTGCTTATCGTCGGATATCCTTGAGGTGAACCATATATCCCGAAATTCTTACTATATCCAATCGTACAAAAACTGAAGGTTGGCGAACAACTATCCGCATAAATCATCGCATTTGAACTATACCCACCATAACGAATAATACATCGTTCCAGTTTTGTTGAAGAAATCATATATTCACTGATATAGAGATTAAACCAATCACCGGCACTCGGATACGTTATGATTCCATCCCCATTCGTATCGCCACCAACCGAATCGTCTTTTACTGAAGTAAATATAACTCCGATTGCCATCAATCCACCCCATTGCGTAGTCGAACTCCCACCAATTTGCAATTCGGTATAAGTTCCATCAAATTTAATGATATTTCCTGACGCAATAGTTAGCATACATCCCGGACTCGGCGCATACACATTCACATCGCCATTTAATACATACGGTACGCCTTGATTCGTCCACGTACACGAAGTAATTACGATATCCGAACGCACTTGAATCCCCTGGCGATTATTATTATTGAAATTACAGCCGGTAACTTTCCGTATCCCTTCCGCTTCAAGCGAAATCGGATAATCCTGATTATTTTCAAACCGACAATTCGTAATACTTGGATACCCCTGACCGATACCGTAAATGCCACAATTTTTGCTATATTCTACCGTGCAATAACTAAATGTCGGTGAACTATTATAAACATAAATCGCTCCGTTAAATGAATTGGCACCGTACCGGATTTTACATCGGTCTAGATTTGTCGAAGATATGGTATACGTTGCAAAATATATATATTCCCAATCGCCGGGCGCAGGACTCGTTACTGTACCATCACCATACGTATCACCGCCAACCGAATCATCTTTAATCGACGTAAAAGTTACCCCGGTTGCTATCAATCCACCCCATTGCGTGGTCGAACTCCCACCAATTTGCAATTCGGTATAAGTTCCACCAAATTTAATGATATTTCCTGACGCAATAGTTAGCATACATCCCGGACTCGGCGCATACACATTCACATCGCCACTAATCACATACGGTATTCCTTGATTCATCCACGTACACGAAGTGCTTACAGTACCACCGCGAACTTCAACCCCCTGCCGTTTATTATTGGTAAAGGTACATCCGGTAATATTGCGAACTCCTTCTGCATAAAGACTGATGGGATAATCTCCGTTATTTTCAAACCGACAGTTCGTAATTGTCGGATACCCATAAGTAGACCCCCAAATGCCGATATCGGCATTATCGATAATCGTACAAGCAGTAAACGTAGGGTACGTAGAGTTCACAAAAATTGCAGGATTATTTGACGACCCAGCATAGCGAACTACACAATTGGTCAATCCGGTTCCCGCAATACTATACTCGTCGAAACTGATATTATACCAATCGCCGGGTGCAGGAGTGGTTGTGGTTCCATCACCGAATGTATCTCCGCCAACTGAATCATCTTTCATAGAAGTGAAAATAACTCCGGTCGCATTTAATCCACCCCATTGCGTACCCCCGCTTCCAGCAATTTGAAGTCTGCTATACTCCCGATAGTCAAATTTAATGATACATCCGGACTCAAGAGTAAGCATACATCCCGGACTCGGCTTATATACCTGAACAACTCCACTAATTACATATGGCACCCCTTGATTTGTCCAGGTACCCGAAGTGATGACGGTATCTGCGCGCACTTGAATCCCTTGTCGCATATTATTGGTCAACGTGCAATTACTGATTTTCCTGATTCCTTCCGCCTCAACGCTAATTGGAAAATCTGAGTTATATGAGATATTACAACTACTAATAGTTGGATATCCTTGATCTACGGCATAAATGCCATATCCATTGTTAGAACTAACAGTACAATAGCTGAACGTCGGCGCACCCCCGTCAATGTATATTGCATTACTATACGTAGCTCCTGCATACCGCACAACACACCGGGTCAGCGCTGAACTTGAAATGGTATATTGGTCGAAACGAATCCGGCGCCAATCACCTACTGCTGGAGTAGTTGCAGTACCGTCGCCGTATGTATCTCCACCAATTGAATCATCTTTTAATGACGTGAAATGCACTCCGGTGGCAATTAAACCACCAATTTGGGTTGAACTACTTCCAGCGATTCGCAGTTCAGAACCACTCGATGCGAACTTTAGAATTACACCGGAGGGTAAATTTAGGACACAACCGCTCCCGCTGGTATATACTGATACCGCGCCATTTATCACATACGGTACCCCGTGATTCGACCACGTACCAGAGGTTATAATGGTATCCGTACGCGCTTCAATTCCTTGTCGAGTATTACTGCTAAAAGAACATTGCGAAATTTTCCGAATCCCTTCTGCGGGAATACTAATGGGATAATCGTTGATGTTACTAAAGACACAGTTTTTTATTGTCGGATATCCTTTCGTTTCACCATAAACACCATTCTCGCTCATATATCCGATAGTGCAAACGCTTAGAGTCGGTTCCGCATTATTACAATATATGCCATAGGTTCCATATAAAATTCCCGAATTGCTTAAAGTACATAATGTATCTTCACTATAGGTATCGAAATAAATTGTATACCAATCACCGGCTGCAGGAAATAAAGAATTACTGGTAAAAATAACACCTTTTGCAACTAATCCACCACGTTGCGTGCTACTTGTTCCACCGATATGCAACCAGGCACCGCTATTGAATCGAACTTGTACGCCGGATTGAATGGTTAATACTGCTACATATGATGCGGTTGTACTCCGTACCCGCACTTCACCAGTCAGAATATACGGACTCCCAGCAACAGTCCAAGTTGTTGACTCGCTAATTGTTCCGGAAATATTCGTCGAGCCCAATGCTGATACCCAGCCTATTACAACCAACCCTACAATAACACTCAGCTGCAATAATCGATGACGACAGTGCATAAAGAATCCTCCCGATTAATTAAATGGTAATAGGTTTGATTAAAATCTATCTAATAATTTATAATCCTATTTTGGTTTCTTGTCAAGTCAAAATATATAAAATCACGTTAATAATTCAGGAGATAAATTATCCTCATTTGTGACGATATGGGAAGTTCAATCCATTGAATCGAGTTAAGCAGACCACGTTACTTGAGTGCAGAAAAGATGATAAACCTGATTATGAACCAGCGCATTCGAAGTTAATTCCTCATATGGAATGCGAACGTTTTACGTACGCAGTATAGGAAAGTTCCTACCCATTTGAAGTAAGTGCATGAGAATTAATCCCTGCATAATTTAGTATTACGCGTTCCGAAGCTCTGGAACTCGGTATGATGTTGAAGCGGTATAAATGAAGCAGATAGCTGAACCGAGGATAACGGTTGCTGGCGCACCGAGTTTTTGCGCAACTGCGCCAACGAAAAGGTTCCCGAGCGGCATCCCGCCGAGAAAAATCAGCGTATAGAGACTTATCACCCGCCCGCGAAGTTCATCATTGACCGTGGTCTGAATAAGCGTATTTGTTGTCGCAAGATACGCTACGTTGCAGAACCCAACAATTGCCAGCGTCCCAATCGATAACCATAACCATTTCGATGCACCGAAAATCATTAAGCAGAATGCGGAACCGAGCGCCGCGATAAGTACGAGTTTTCCTTTATGTTGAAAATTACCAAGTTTAGCGACAAATAACGCACCGATGATTGCACCAACACCAACCGATGACATCAGCCAACCGAGTGTTCTCGCATCTCCGCCGAGAATTTCCTTTGCGAAAATCGGCAGTAACGCCGCATACGATAATGAAAATAAACTTGAAATACCAACTAATACTATCAGATTCCAAATTAATTTCTGATTTTTGATATATTGAAATCCTTCTTTTAAATTATCATAAAGGTTTGCTTCTTTCGTGTCATTTACCTGTTCTAATCCGGTCATCATCGTTAATGCGAAAATAACTGCAATAAAACTTAATCCGTTCAGGAAAAAACAGCCGGATTCACCAACATACGCAACTGCATAGCCGGCTATTGCCGGACCGAGAATCCGCGCTGAATTGAACGCGAGCGAGTTTAATGCAATTCCATTCATTAAATCTTCTTTTCCAACCAGTTCGATAACGAACGATTGACGTGCCGGCGCATCAAATGCAGCGATAAATCCGCCGAATATCGCAATCGCAAATATATGCCAGATAGCAATAAGTTCGAATTGCGTTAACCCAGCTAAAATGAACGCAGATAACATCATCCCCGATTGAGTCAGTATCAGTAGTTTCCGTTTATTCATTCGGTCAACCACCGCACCACCGAGCGGAGAAATAAACACTATCGGAATCGAGCTAAAAAAACTGGATAAGCCAAGCAAGAACGGCGACCGGGTTAGCCGATATACTAACCAACCGAGTGCCATCGTCTGCATCCATGAGCCGATTAGTGAAATCAGATTCCCAGACCAGAATATGCGATAATTCCGATGTTTAAACGCTGTAAACATAAAGGGTTAATGAAAGAATAGATGAACAAAAAAACGGATGAACTATTTTTGGTTCTTTAGTTCTTCCGTTTTTATATAGTCGATTATAAATAAATATTATATCATAATGATGATGATGAATAGCCGTTCGCTTCTATATCATCTACGGTAATTTATTGAGTTCGTTTTGTGATAAAATATTGTCTTAAGAATTTATTTTTGATAAAGGAGTTATAAAATTCAATGCTGAATCCATTTTTACTACCCGGAAATTGGTATAAAGGCAACCTGCATACGCATACGACTAATTCTGATGGCAAAATGACACCGGAAGTGTTAGCACAAAAATATCTTGATGCTGGATTCCATTTTCTCGCATTAACTGACCACTGGAAAATCACCCGCCCGAATCCTAATCTTAATGGCAAACTATTGTTACTTGAAGGGATTGAAATTGATGTCTGGAAAACGGAATTAAACGAAACATTGCATATCGTCGGTATCGAACCGAAACAAACTTTTGATATCGACCAGAAAACTACACCACCACAACGAGCGATTGATATCTTGAACCAAGTAGGAGCGTTGACCTTCATTGCGCATCCGTATTGGTCATCATTAACCGTTCGCGATATCCTCGATTTACAAGATTACCTTGGAGTAGAAATATACAACCACGGTTGTGAAGTTGAGTTGGCAAAAGGATTCAGTAGTATCCATTGGGACGATTTACTTATCCGTGGGAAAAAATTATTTGGGTTTGCAGTAGATGATGCGCATGAACGAGTTGTTGATTATTGCGGTGGCTGGATTTGGGTTAAAGCGCCAGAGTTAACCAAAGAAGCGATTTGTTCTGCGATTCGGCAGGGAGCGTTTTATTCCAGCACCGGTCCTGAAATATATACAATCGAAATTCAGGATAACAAAATTTTCGTTGAATGTTCGCCGGTATCTCGAATCAACTTTATGTGTAATGGGTGGAATGGATGGACGGTTTGGCCTAATCAAGGAGAAACGATAACCAGCGCAGAATTCCCGATTCGGGATAAGGTACGGTATGTACGAATCGAATGTGTTGATACATTCGGAAAAATCGCGTGGAGTAATCCTTTCTATTTCTAATCTTGCGATGAAAAGTGTAAAATTTGACAATAGTGAACTATTAATTCATGGTACATTGAGTATTGTTAATTGAACATTGAATATTGACCATTGATTATTATGAAATCCAGCCTCATAACGTTTCTCTGTATTCTTTTAATGATAACCATAGTTGTTGCGCAAGAGGTTATTCTCGGTCAACCGATTCCATTTGGTACAAAAATCAATGCGGAATACCCGGCAATCGCTATAGATAGCAAAGATACAATCTGGCTAGCGTGGTCAGAGTTCACTGGAAATAGCGATATGGTATATTTAAGTACATCGGATGGGAAAACGGTTGGTGAACCAATCCTAGTCGGTTTCGGATATCAGCCGTTGATCGTTTGTGATAAGAAAGATGGACTTTGGCTCGTTTGGCAATCGAAACGAGACGCGTATTGGCAGATTTACGCTCGATACTATGATGGCGCCAAGTTGAATAATGAAATCGCTATAACCAATGGAAAAAGTGATGCGATGCATCCTTCGATAGCGCTCGATAACTCCGACAACCTCTGTATCGCATATATGGGAAATGAAACTTTACCTGACGAAGCTTCAGCGAAGTCAGGCGGAAAACATCAGATTTATTTTACTAAACTCGTCAACGGAAAATTTACCTCGGTACAAAATATTACCAATAATACTCTCGATAATTTCCGCCCTTCCTTAGCAATAGATTATCATGGAACTATCTGGATTGCTTATGATAGCTATCTTGGTAACGGGAACTATGATATTTTCCTAGTCGCTGGTAAAAATGGAGTATGGAATAAACCAATTCAGGTTACAACTCACCCTGGAATTGACGCTTATCCATCACTCGCTCTACACGGTAACTCTACCCCCTGGATTGCCTGGCATAGCAACAGAAGTATAAATTCAAAATCTAAAATTTTAGCTAACGAAGATTTAGCGAAGTTGGATAAAAATCCCAGGATTTCGGATTTCGATATTCGAGATTCGGATTTGCCTCCAGGCATAGACATACCCAAATGGGTCTATGTCCGTGGATATGACTCGAAAACCAAACAATGCATCGAACCGATAGGTGAAATGCCAGGGAAAGATTTAAATAAAGTTAACGAAGACCAAGGATTCGAGTTTCCAACCTTATTTTTTGAAAATACACATCGGTTCTGGATTTTCGGTCGTCCGTCTCACGATTGGATAGCGCAATATTACAATGGAAATCAGTGGTCAGACCCGATTCGGTTATCCAACGGAAGTTGGGGCGGACGGGGGCAGTTCATTCGTGTTGCCAAAGATTCACAGCAAAATCTCTGGATGGTTTACCGCGATATCGCTGGTAATTTTCTTCGGAAAATTGCTATCAACCCGAAACCTGAAGCTGACGGAGGTTTGGTTACTACTCCATTTCAGGTTGAAAATAAACTACAATCCATAATCCGCTATCAGAAACCCGCAATTTCCCATGATACGATTGGGATATATACCGTCTATTATGGCGATATTCATTCGCATAGTTGGCTTTCTGACGGTGTCGGCTCGATAGAAGAATCGTTCACGCGCGCCCGCGACGTTTATCAGTTAGATTTCTATGCATTAACCGACCATGAAGAGTTCGTGCAGAATCGGATATCGGCAGCAGAATGGGAAGAATATAAACATTGGACGAAATATTATAACCAGCCAGGTGAATTTGTTACCATCCCGGCGTATGAATGGACACAAGCACGAGTTCCGCTTGGCGACGGACATATCAACGTTTATTTCCCTAATGAGAATTATACGATATATCCAAAACGGGAACCAGCTACTAAAACTGCTTCGGGACTATTTTCTACGTTAGAACCAATCAAAGCACTTGGGTTTGCGCATCATATCGGCTGGACCGGTATCAATTGGTTAGCGCATAATCCGAACGTTCAGACCTGCATTGAGATAATCTCAAATCATGGCGCGTTTGAATATATGGGCAACGAGCCGATTAAACATCGGGGCGGTATCTCCGGCTGTTTCATTCAAAATGGTTTAGCGAAAGGATTAAAATTTGGAATTATCGGCGGGAGCGATGGACATGGTTTGCTCTGGCAGCATGGGGTCGGATATAAACGCGACCCGTGGCGAGCGGGGTGGACTGGCGTGTTAGCGAAATCGTTGACTCGAGAAGAAATTCTGGACGCGTTTCGTAACCGCAGAACGTTCGCTACCACTGGCGAAAAAATCCTGGTCGATTTTCGCGCTGATGGACATTATCTCGGTGAAGAATATAGTACTACCACTGCACCAGAGTTTTCGGTATATGTTAAAGGAACGAATCTTTTGCATTATGTGTATTTGATTCGAAATAACGAAGTGATTTATACTAATGGCGGGGATAGCGACGAAGCCCGATTTAAATTTATTGATACCGAGATTCCACAAGGAACGAATTGGTATTATCTTCGGGTCATCCAGCGGGATGGGAATATGGCGTGGTCAAGCCCAATCTGGATAACTTACCAGTAGAATATACACCTCAGTAATTCTGACCTTTAACTTCCCTTTTTTCTTGGTTTCCTATATATGTTGGTCTTTTTAATAAAAAATAGTTGCTAAAATAATCGCTTTGCGCTATAGTAGGAATGTTAGATAAGGATAACCACTAAATAAAAAGGGAATCGTTATGCAAACGACGAATCCCAATCAATATTAATTTTAGCACACGCCCGAATAAAAACGGTATCCCCGTTTTTTTATTCGGGTTTTTTTATTTTTGATTTTTAACGAAAGTATCGAAAGAAAGGAGGGGAGTAATCTATGAATAGTAAAATTAAAACACTGCTCACTATATTATTATTTATTTTGATAATAAGTATCAGTTTTCAGAGCGGATATGCAGTTCCAGTACCAGCAATTGTAGAAGAATATTTACAACCGGATGGCACAAAATTTTCGGCACGCGCATTCGGAGACGAATGGTATTCTTGGTTTGAAACCGCAGATGGATATACGATTCTGCTTGATGAAAAAGATGGCTGGTGGAAATTCGCAATGCAGGATGCGCAAGGGTTCTTAAAACCCGGTCCATTTCGGGTTGGAATTGACGACCCGACAAAACTTGGTCTATTGAAAAAAATCCAACCGACAAAAGAAGTTATCCAATCAATTCGCCAGCAGAAGTATTTGGGAAAAGGTATCCCGAGTATAAAAGAGATTGAACCAACTACGTTTCCGGAACATCTTATTGAACCCGAACCCGGTCGACCTCCGGTACAAGAAGTTACCCCAAAAGGAAACGTTAAAAATCTGGTTATCCTCTGCCGATTTTCTGACCATGATACTACGAAATATTTTCCGGCGATAATGTATGATTCGGTGTTTAATACCGTCGGATATAATTACGATGGTGCGGTCGGTTCGGTTCGAGATTACTATGTCGAAAATTCGTATGGGCAATTAACCATATTAAGCACGATTGCCGGAAATACCTGGGTAAACTTACCGAAAACCGAAGCTTACTATGGTACTGATGGCGCTTCCCGAGATACTGCAGTGAAAGAAATGATAATTCATGCGCTTGATTCAGTTGATTCTTATGTGGACTTTTCCCAATTTGATACTGATGGTGATGGATATGTCGATTGTATAACCTTCATCCATTCCGGCTATGGACAAGAATACGCTGCAGCTTCCACCACTTGGATTTGGTCGAAGAAATGGTCGCTCGATAGTCCGTATATAACTGCTGAAGGTGTTCGGGTTAGTCATTTCCATACCGAACCAGCGTTACGGGGTATTTCTGGGAAATCTATTGGCCGGATTGGAGTTATTTGTCACGAGATGGGTCATTTTTTCGGACTCCCTGACCTCTATGATACTGATGGGAGTACTGGCGGGCAAGGCGAAGGTGCAGGTGTCTGGTGTTTAATGGCGAGTGGTTCTTGGGGATATGACGGCGGAAGCGAACCACAACGACCGACCCATTTTTCCGCATGGTCGAAAACGCAACTCGGTTGGCTAAATCCAACTATATTGCATAGTAAATCCGGTCAATCGTTAATACGCGTTGAAACAGATAAATCTATTGGGAAAATTATTGAAGGATTCCCGACATCGCAATATTATTTGGTTGAAAATCGGCAACGATATGGTTTTGATTCAAACCTACTCGGTGGAACTAATGGCGGTGGGCTTTGTGTCTGGCATGTTGACGAATCGCAACGAAATAATAACACGCGCTATAATTACAAAGTTGGGCTTATTGAAGCGGATGGAAACTGGTCGCTTCATTTAGCAAGCAGTCGTGGTCAAAATGGTGACCCATATCCTGGTAGTTCAAATAATACTACGTTAAGTCCCTATAGTACACCAAGCACTTATTCTAATCCTATCGGCGCAGGAACGACAAGTTATATTACTTTTTCCAATATCCCTGTTTCGCAAATGACTATGCAGTTTAATCTCGCAACGCTGGTTCCGACCCTTAATAATCCTTCTGATAATACTACCGGTTCTTATACTGTTAGCTGGAGCACTTCCGTCAACGCGACCCAATATATGTTGGCGGAAGGGAGAGCTACTACGGTATATTCTTATTCCGACGGAGCAGAAGATGAGACTCAATCCCGTGATGATTGGACGAAACTCGGCGAATTCAAACGAACGAACCAAAATGCTAGCGCTGGGTCGTATTCGTATGTAGCCCGATGGTGCGATGACCCGGCATCTAGCGGTGGATGGACGCTATGGAACTCCGACTATCAATTTTTATCGCTAAACCAGCCATTTTTAGTGACTGCAACAACTCAGGTTACGTTTAAAACTCGATACTATCTCTATAGTTCAACGGTTCCTTGGCAACGAGCGTATTTTCAGATTCGGCGTGCTACTGAAGATACATGGAATACTATCAGTACATTCCGTGGTGATGTGACTTCAAGCTGGGCATCAGTAACCATCAGTTCTTCGTTATTTTCAGGATTTTCTGGTTCAACCTGCTATGTACGTTTTGCCGCGATAAATCTTGCTGGTCCGGTTTATTCTTACTACACAACTACTCCAAACTGGCCTTGGAATGGATTTGCGTTTGATGAATTTGCTATTAACAACGCTGTATTCGCGACGTTCAGTTGGAGTACCGTAGATAATGCGATACCTTCTTCATCAACATCAACCACGTTCACTGGGAAAGCTGTAGGAACCTATGCATATAAAGTTGCTGGATATGCGAATTCTGCGTGGCAGAACTGGAGTAATATTGAAGATGTAACCGTTAGTTTCTCGACAATCACTGCGGTTGGTGGTGGACCAATCGGTTTATCCAGTGAATGGGAAGCGACGGGATTTAATAACGGTCGTCGGCTCGTTCGTGATTCGAACGGATACTTTCATGCGTTCTGGCATACGCAATGGCCGATTACCGCAACGAGCGGCGCAAATTGTCAGATATTCTATTCCTACACCACGGTAACTGCGATAGAACCGCCAGCGATGGCCGCACAAGGAAAATGGGCGACTCCGATAAATCTAACGTCTGGTCTCGGGTTCTATGATAACCGATATCCATCAGTCGCAATCGCGTATGATACCGCTACTGGTGCTTGGCAGACAACGAATGTACTCCATATAGTTTGGCAAGCGATCACCGCGAGTCCATATTTCGGCGGACGATATGAAGTGTATTACGGAAAAATTACGGTTAATCGACCACCAACGGCTCCAGCGCCTTGGGTTCTAGCGCAAGTAATGAACCTATCGAATACAACGACGGATTCACTGGTTCCAGCAATAGCAATTAATCGCCATACTGGGGTCGCAAATCAGCATATTCATGTCGTCTGGCAGGAAGAAGATTATAATAATGGCGGGGTACTAGCACCACCGGCAGAAGATACTTGGTTCAGCGATATTCTCTATCGGCGGAGTACAACCAGCGGAACTACCTGGACTGCGAAGATAAACCTTTCAAATTCAGCGATGAACTCACAAATGCCGTCTATCGCCTGTATTCTTGAACAGTATTCCGGCGCGTCGCCAGGAATCGCTACTCGAAGTGATTATGGATATAATTCTGACGATGTCCATGTTTCGTATAATGAAGATTTTGGACCAGGAATGATCCATGTGTATTATTTACGGAGCCTGAACGATGGGGTAACCTGGAATCCGAAAATTGATGTTAGCGCTTCGATAGGTGCAAGTACCGCGGATGCGTATTCAAATATCGCAGTGGATATGTGCGATAATCCGCATATTACCTTTATGCGATATAACATCACCCAAATGGAACCGCTACGAACTGGCGCGCCAGCATTGCAATATCTTCCGGGAATTAATCCGTTATCGTCCAATTCATTCCCCGGACCGGATATCGGCATGTATGGCTCGAAACCGAACGTTATTGTCTATGCATATTCAACCACAACAGGCACGAACTGGTATTGGCTCGATTTCCTGAGTAGTAACGACCGCGAGTTCCCAACCGTCGGACTTGACCGATGGCAGCATGTGAATGTTAACTGGCAGGAATATCAATCTGCATCGCTGATTCCGGATTATGAAATTATGCGAGTTACTAGATTAAATACATATATCCCATCGTATCCACTTCTTCAACCGAAATATGCGGGAACATGGTCAACGGTAACCAGCGATAGTTATGACCCACATAATGATGATTTATTCCCGAATTTCGCTGACCGGAAAGTAGCGCAGTATCTTAGTCTAACGGAACCCTCACTTGCGGGATATGATGAAGTCTGGACAAAACTAACTGGACGCGGGGAAATGGCAGCAACGTCAGCTCCGAAATTTATCTATCAGGATGGAAATATGAGTTATGATATCCTCGTGCCGGTTGAATTATCTCGGTTCGATGCGCAATAAACTGACCTGGTAAGGGCTAAAGGCAAAGCGGAAAAGAGAAATTCTTTGCCGAGAAATAAGGCGTTACCGTAGTCAAAGGGGCAGAGAAGGTTACCTATTCTCCGCCCTACTTTTTTATCTTGAAGTATCGCCGCCTGTTAGAAAAGAACAACGGTTTTGCTAAATTGGGTTCTCTTATTTTTCTGTCTTTCGTTTTTCGGTTTGGTTCGTTAGGGATAAAGTTGCCAGAACGTAGGTTCTATCAAGGTAGGTGTTGGTAAAATTTGTGCGAATTCCGCTAGGGTTGCTAGTGAAAGTTGAGTTATTTTCGTTAGCAGTGGAATATTGAGAGTAGCTAGGGTATCGCTCGTTTTATGATAGTAAGGATTAGTAGGCCAAAAATGTTCGATAGCTAACATAGCCGGATATCCTTTCTTCCAGAACGGAGAATGGTCGCTTTGCCAGATAGTAAAATCATACATTTTTATAACCGTATCAATGCCGATATGATAAGTGGTATTATTCTTTGCCATAGACTCAACTAATTGATAATCACCGGAAGACGTGCTCCCAATACAATATACTTCGGTTGAGTCTGAAGCATTGAACCCAACCATATCCAGATTAATCACTCCGAAAATACTATCGCCAGCATAATAGGCAGTGCTCGCGTAGGAATTACTCCCGACCATCCCCTGCTCTTCCGCACCGAAGGCAATATATCGAATCGGATATTTTGTATTCACTGAGCTTAAGATACGTGCAATTTCTAATATTGCCGCAGTTCCACTTGCATTATCATCCGCACCAGGTGCAGGTCCACCACTTCCAGCAACATTACTATACGAATCACAATGCGCACAAATGAGATAATACCCAGAACTGTCCTGTCCATTTTGGATTGCGACTACATTCCGAAAATCAGTATATCCGCTAAAAGTAAAATAATCATAATATGCGGTTAATCCATACGACTGGAACGTCGTCAAAATATAATAGGTTTTAGGGAACCATTGCGTAGTATTCGCTGCATAACGTGAACCAAGCGCATCCCAGCCGGGGAGCTTCTCGTTATCCTGCAAAAATAATATATGCGAACTTAAATTACTCCACGAAACTTGGTTAACTAGCGATTGAATCAGGTGCTGTTCGGAAGTTGTCAATAATTTTCGTTCTGGCGGAATTATCCAAGGGAGGTAAGCCCTGCCATCAAGGAGCATCAATTCAAATCCGAGTTCTTTAAGTTTCGCTACATCAACCTTATGCCCGTGAAGCAGATAGGTGCCATAAACATATTCATGCACTAACCCGAATCGAGATAATCGCGCTAAATCAACAGCACGTCGTTCCCATAAACTATGGGTTAGCTCCTGCCCAGAGGGGATATAAGATTGAACTAAATAATATTGGTATTGTAAATGCGGTTGTTCATCAAGAATTCGAACACGGTATTGATTTTTTTCTAGCCATTCCTTCTCGTCCTCTGATATAAACGCGATAAACCGATTATCCTGTTTCAATCCATTTTCGAATGCTGGGAGATTGGTCAGATAATGAAGAAGGTAGATACCTTTTTGGTCAGCTTGTTCGAGTTGCGCATCGGTATCGAAATAAACGATAGCAAGCTGCGCATCTTTCGGCGGCTGCGAAAAACCATATACCACCAAGGCGCTAAGGTACCAAGATAGCATCCAGCATAATAAAAAAACTCTTTTATTACGTAACGCTATTTTAGTGTCTTGGTGTCTTGGTGGTATACTATTCATTATTTACAGCTTTTCATATGTCTTCTGGAGTAGCAACGCATCTTCTTCTAGATTTGGGCTTTCGCAGATAACATAGCCGGAGACATCGAAATCACGCAACGCTTTCAGCAACTCGGTATATTTAAAATCTGAATCTTTAAGGTTTAAATGCTCCCGTTCACCTTTTTCTCCGTATTCAATACCAGAAATATGGATATGCATATGATGTAACCCTTTGTTACCAAGTTTTTTATCCAATAATTCTAAAACACTAGCAAATTCTCTATACGAATTCATTTTGCCATTACTTCGCGCATGGAGATGCGAAAAATCTATGCAAGGTAATACCTGCTCAACCTCAAGACTTAACTGAATAATCTCTTCAACCGTTCCGAACTGACTGCCTTTCCCTGTCGTCTCCGGTCGTATCCAGGTTTGATTATGCTCTTTCTTTAGAATATTAACAATGTTCTGCAGATGCGATTTCACTACTTGATATACTTCTTTCGGGTCAGTATCCTGATAAAACGCAGCATGGAACACGACACTATCCGCGCCACAGAGCCAACCGATTCGCGCTGAATCCAAGATTCGTTTTATACTCGCTTGCTGCTTCTCGATTTCTTTTGAAGTTAGATTGATATAATACGGCGCGTGGACACTTAACCGAATCCCAGTTTCCTGCATGATTGCATTAACCTGTTTTGCGGTCTCTGCGCTCATGCGAACCCCTTGGACAAATTCGAGTTCCATACAACCGAGTCCAAGTTCTGCAACTCGTTTTACCCCATCGACACTAGAAGTTGATTTTGAACTATGCGGTGTCCCCGCCGGACCGAATAATAGTTTCGATTTCATAACTTAAGTATAGCGCAGTTTAACAATAAATAACTCTTGATTGAATTATCTTTTATTCCCTATACTATTGCACTGGGCTATCAAAAGTTAACCGGTAGCGGGATTAAAAATTATGTTCACTCCGTTTTGAACCAACAGTAAATTGCACAGGGCAAAAACCATGTGGAATAATAGATAACACAATCGTCAAACTTCAGCAAAGTGACCAGCTTATTTAAAATATGAACTTTGGATTTTGGATTTATTGAGTATATCCTTATGCACCAACATATTCATCATTTTTAGTTTTACATAATCCTCATGGTAGAAAAAATATCCTCGATTGTGTGGTTTCCCATTCCGAGCGCTACTCCCTGAATCTTTAATTAAATACCAATCCTTACCTTCTTGCTCCAAATACCCGACCAGATGCACTGCATGGTCATCAGTAGTTCTGCGAGAACTGAACCGCACTTGCCGCGCATTTTCATCAATATATTCTGATGGAATATCATAGCTTGGAACAAGCGCAATATTCCTTTGCGGGATGTATCCCGATTCGGAGATGTCTCCAACGATACAAACACTGTATCCGTTCCGAGTTGCAACTTTTATTATTTGCATAAATTCATCCAGTGGAACATTAAGATACTCATTACTATGCCACCAGTTATCCGGTACCGCATATTCTACTTTTTTCCCATACGGCTCCTGTTTTAAAGATAAGACGTCTTGATAGTCATCAAGGTTTAATCGAACGATGTTCTGGAGATACTCTAGTGGCGTCATTTTCACTCCATCAACTATAACTTGTTTCGGTGGAATCCCGATATAATGGTTCAGGATAGATTTAATTGTCGCTAGGATTGCCGGTTTGTTCCAAGCATTCTGTGCTTTAACTGATTCGAGATAACTCTCCATTTCGGTGAACAGTTTGGTATGGTCATAATGTTTCTGATTTTTCCGTTTACCAGGAAATGCTGATGCGGGAACGACCCCATACTTTTTCCAGATGCGGATAACCGCGTTCGGTTGCGACCCTTTACTAAACAGGGATTCTCCTCGGGTCTCGATGAACCGGTCAGCTTTTTCGACATACTCCCAATAAATCGTATACATTTCCGAAAGTTTAATCTCCCGTTTCGAGAGCCGGTATATTTCCGATTCGAAAAATGACGTGGCTGAAAAACACCAGCAACTCCCGGTCATCCCTTGCGATATCCGAGGCGTATGCCAGCATTTAACAAATTCATCCGCTGATTTCGGATATTCATACCCGGTAACATCGAGTTTCGGCACCAGCTTTTTCTCTTGAACAATCTCTATCCCTACATCTTTTTTCATCTTATTCAAAAACACATCTTTATCCTCTTGAAACTTGATTTTATCTTTTGCTGTTTGCTCTGCATATAGTGGATAATTTCCTAAACAAAAAGTTAACCACGCTGTTAAAACGATTATATTAAACAGTTTCATAATGAATTCCTCCGTTTTAAACATACATTTTACCACGAACAAACGAAATTAGAAAAAATATTCCTAAGGTTATTTCGTGCTTTTATACTTTTGTGTTTTTATGGTAATGTTATTATTAAAATGATTTGGGGGAGAATTTTATGACTGATAGTGTTCCGAAGGAACGATTATTATCATTAGACTTATTCCGTGGATTAACTATTGCGGGGATGATTTTAGTTAACAATCCTGGTAGCTGGAAAACTGTCTATGCGCCTCTGAAACATGCGGAATGGCATGGATTAACCCCAACCGATACAAATAAATTAGACATACCCGGTCATAACCACATGCGGGATGACTATAGATGAATTATTGGTTTTACCGACGAGCGGAAAATGTTTTTCGTTTTCTACTCGAGTGAAACCGGCGACGAGCATCATATGTCGTAACGCTGCAGCGCTAATCTTCCAGTATGTATAATAATTTTCATCCGATGCTTTCTGCCCGATGAACTCGCAAATCGGTCGAGATTCAGCGGTATCTTGTTCGAAACATTGCGTTGAAATAATTGCCCGGTCTCGACATACGCGCCGAATCCGTCGAATCGCTTCAAACGGTTCCGGCAAATGCATCAGGAGCGACCCGCAAATCACTAAATCAAACTGACCGAACCCTTGTTCAAGTTCATAGATGCTTTTCTCCTGATAATTGATTGGGATAGCAAGATAGGGAACAATTTTGGGTAGAAAGCAGTAGATATCAATTGCGGTAACCTGTGCGCCACGACGCGCACTTTCTAACGCAAAAAATCCTGATGCAGTGCCAATATCGAGAACCGTTTTTCCGGTCAGGTTTTCAGGAAGATTATAGAAATGGAGATATTTCGTTAAATCGAATATCCCTTGAATAACGATACCACTGCCGAAATTAAGCCGATGGTAGGTTCCCCCTTCTTGATTAACTTGCTCGGTAAAGGAAGCTAACCGCTTTTTGCTTTCAACATCTTGCGGAACTAAGGTATGGAAATCGATATTCATAACTTTTTCCTTAATCATATTCGGTTATTTCGTGGGTAGTGTATATGCATTATTGAGCTTCGCAATCAGCAGATACGGAGGTTACGTTTTGCATCGTCAATTCCGTTCTTGGTACGAGCGTTATCTCCTTCCAGACGCTAAAATCTCATGGTCTCGTTCGTTTTACCTCCAACGCTATTGCGCTACGGTAACTATTTTGCTAACGCTTCGAACCGAGAGAGTTCAACTGGCACTATTAATCCTGACCAGACATAGAGTTGCCGATACTGTCCTTGCCCAGCCCACATCCCAGTTACTATGAGCGACCCGCATTTCCCATACGGGATAACCTCAATTGCGTGCGGCGTAGATTCAATCGCAGTATTTCCAAACCTCGGGTCTTTCGGGGTAGCGGTGCCGAAGGTTGAATCATACCAATCGAGACTCCAGCCAAGGATATTCGCACGACTGCCTAATCCAATGAAATATTGGCCGTCGAATACACCACATTTAACTTCGGGTCATAGACCACGGTTCCATTAACCTGATTCACGCCGGCTAATGAATCGAGCGTTGTCCAGAACGAATATTCGGTTATCGCTGCGAACCCACCTGCGGTAAGTAGTTTACTAATAAAACGATACTTAAAATTTCCGCATTGTCTCCCTGATACTCCAGTTAACGTTATTATCCCCGACTTCTATTACCCCATTCCTCGACTTGTCAATTATACTCTCCGCTACGGACACTGTCAAATATTTTCTTATGTTATACTGATAATAAACGCGGTTAGGCAGCGGAGTTGAGTGGGTATTGCTCAAAGCAATACCCACTCAACTCCGCATTAAATTCGTATTGAATTTGGTTAAGGTAGAAATGGTGAAGGTGGCGTGGTTCCTTGACTGAGAAGTTTTATATATTGTTGCATATAGAGACTCCGACCGGTCATCTGCAATTTTCGTGCTTTATTCCGCCATAGCATGCGAACTGATTCTGATTCGGTCTGATACGCTTGAGAAGCAAGAATAAAATTCGTTCGGGTTTGAACTTGCGCTGCGGTTCGTGGATTGCGCGGTTTCCGATACCGTTTCGAATAATATCTCCCGGATTTCGACCGCTGATGGATTCTTCCTTTATATTTCCCAGTTAATCCGAGAGAATACGCCGGACGGGTTAACAGGGTAATCTGGAATTCGACTGTTTCATACTCGGTTTTAAATGCAGCTAACGCCTGGTTCAGCGCTTTTTGTACCTGGGTTTTGGTTAGTTTCGGCGCGAATTCTTTCGCCAACTTCTCAACTAACTGGTTAAAAAACGCTTTTTCATCTATCGGAATAGCAACTAAATTCGACATAATAAAAATTCCTTTTTTTCTCCAAGACACCAAAATATTATTCTTTGTGACTCGGTGACTTGGTGGTTATATTGTTTCGATTATCAAGCCGGGGTTGACTCCTTTACTCGCTTCAATTAGAACCAAATTCGATTGCGTTTTCTTTTCCGAGAAACTGATTCCGAGTCGTTTCGGTTCAAGGTTCGCTTCCCGCAATAGGAACAACAGATTCAATAAATTACTCGATGGATAACTTAAGTATAACTTCCCTTTATTTTTCAAGAGATACCGCGCGGCGGCAATTATATCCGCAAGCGAACAAGTTAATTCCTGCTTCGCAAACCGTTTCGCCGGATTCGGACTCAACCTCCCTTTCCCCAGCGTGATATACGGCGGATTGGAGACCACAATATCAAAACTATTCGCGGGAAAAAGCTGGCTGATATTTCGGATATCCGCTTGGATAATCTTCATCTTATCCTGTAGTTCGTTCGCTCGAATATTCTGTTCAGCAAAAGAAACATATTCCGGTTGCAGTTCGATGCCGATAATTTCCTTAAACTTTTTGCGCTGTGCAAGGAGAATCGGAATTATCCCAACTCCGGTACCTAAATCGATGATTCGGTCAGATGGTTTGCAAGTAACGAATTCGGCTAGGAGAAAACTATCCTGATTAATCCGGTAGCCGGTTTTAGGTTGGTCAATATGCAAGTTAGAGTAAGTCATCCTTAGGGACGAAGTTAAATAAGTGAATAAGCTAAATAAAAAACCTAGCTGAGAGTTTTTACTTTTTTAACTCATATAACCATTTAACTATTTTTGTAAACTATTCTATGGCTTATTAATAGGCGTGTCAAGGGTAGAATAGAATACGGAAAGTTCGACGGGAACCGGGAGTCCGGCATTAATCCAAGCGGTATACCAGAGCGAGGCGACATTTTTCGCTGCGAGATTAAGCAAAGTAGTCGTAAAACTCTGGGTGCTAGTCCAGAGGGAATAATAATAGGTGCTATTATACGAATGCGCAATATTGTATGCGGTAGTATCCGCTTGTGCGATTTTCGGATAATAGGGATACGCCACGCTGATGATACTAAACGCAAACTCTAGCGGATTGGATTGATATATCATTCCGGTACTCATAGCACTGTAGAGAGCAGGCTGATAGGTACTTAACATATTACTCTCGTATCGGTCATGAACTCCGTTCGGGTCATAGTTCCAGGTAACATGGAGTGGCTGATGTAAATCCGCACAATAATGCGAGACCCGGGTCATCCAATATAAACAGGTAGTAAAATTCGATGCGGTTTTATTTTGGTTCCAATTCCGATATGCAGTCGAAAGAACAATCGTTATCGAATTCAAGGCATACGGATCAACCCCAGCAGAATATCCGCCATATTGGGATAGATATGTGGTTAGATTCCGAGGAACGTTAGCGAACGGCCACGTATATCCCGGTGGACTTTTATCGATATTAATATAATGGAAATAGGTCTCGTTCGGCGCCCAGCCGGTTCGAACGCCATTATCGGTGCTGGTATTCGCGAGCCAGGTTTTATATGGTCGGAACGTTGTCGCCATATTATACGGTAGATTCTCGATTGCTGCTTTGGTGATATCCTGATGCGTAGATGAATTGCCCCAAGGGAAACCAAGTTGGGAAAGTAAAGTTAATACAAGTAGAATAATTAAGAGTTTAAATAGTGTTTGCATTTTGTTATAAAGAAATTCAGTTAGGGTTATTACGCCTGTATTGTTAGAAAAGGTTAAATTTATCGGTTCTATCCTACCCCTAACCTTTTAAGACGATACTTCTATATCCTAACCTTAACCATAACCATTATTATTCCGAATTCGGAGTGTTCTTATCTGATATTATATCAAACAATCCGCTGAACGATTATCCTGATTTGATTAGAGTTAATCAGATTCACCGGCGGTGAATCTGATTTTCTGAAACAAAAAAGCAAAGTCCGAAGTTCGGACTTTGCTTTCTAATCTTGATCATATCAATAGAAAAGCAGAGTGCCCGGTTCGTAACCCGCTTTTCTCCTCTTTATTTCTACTTTTTTTATTCCGTAGATTCCAGATTCTCCATCTTACCTCCTTTCAGAAATCATTACTGACTAATGTTAGTGCTCCAGCTTATTCAACAATTGACCCGGCAACGATATTACTGACCAGAGTGCGGAGTCGGGTAACATCGCCATCTTCAGTCGGATGGTTCCGGTTGCAGAGAAGTATAACAAACGTTTTCGAGTTCAAATCAATCCAAATCGAGGTACCCGTCCAGCCGGTATGACCGAGTGACCCTTTGGGGAAAATATCTCCGCGCAAGGTTGAATAACTGGAACCGATATCCCAGCCATATCCACGCTGGACATCCGGTACCGGCGATTGATTCGAAGTTATCGCTTTAACCGTTAACGGACCGAGGATACGGACTTTTCCAAAACTTCCGCCGTTTAACAGCATCTGGCAGTATACCGCTAAATCATCTACCGTCGAGAATAACCCTGCATGACCGGATACCCCGCCCATAACATAGGCGTTGCCATCATGAACCCTACCCTGAAGTGGTACCCCATTTTGGACTTCAGTCGCCGCACAGCGCGGTTTAAGCGCATCCGGCGGATTATACATCGTATCGTTCATCCCTAACGGTTCAAAAATCCGCTTTTTTGCAAACTGGTCTAATGGCATCCCACTAACTCGTTCAACGATTTCTCCGAGCATGATATATCCAAGGTCGCTATATACGAACTTCGTCCCCGGTTCATACGCTGTGGATTTCGAGCAGATATCTAGAATAACCCCTTGTTTATCTATTCCATCTTTAAGAAAATATTTATCCCATGCTGGGAGTCCGGAACAATGGGTGATTAAATGGAGAATAGTAACTTTTTCTTTCCCTTTTTGACCAAATTCTGGTACGAACATACTGACCCGATCATACATTCGTAGTTTTCCTTCTTCAACCAAGAGCATGATTGAAGTTCCCGCGGCGGTCGGTTTCGTAACCGACGCTAAATCGAACATCGTATCAATGGTCATTGGAACTTTTTTCGGTACCAGCATCCGGTATCCATACGCTTTCCGATAAACGATTTTTCCCCGATGACCAACCAGAATAACCGCACCGGCGGTATTTTTTTCTGCAATCGCCTGTTCGATAACGGTATCAAGATTTTTTAATCGGGAAGAAATCATCCCAACCGTTTCCGGTTTAACAATAGGGAGCCGAGGTTGAGTAACGGGTTGAGTCAATCCTATCATAGGGATAGATAAGAAGAAAAGTGAAGTAGAAAGAACCATATACAATTTCATTTCATTTAATATTCTATCCGGCTTTAGTTGCGGGTCTTACCCGTCGCTAAAGCGCGGTAGAGAAAATATCATCATCCTTTCTTATAGAGATATTTATTTAATTGCTGATGTAATCGGGCATGGGTATCCGGTGGGATTTGGTCTGTCTGTCGCGCCCGAAGGAGATTAACCGTTTTCCGGAATGTATTAATAAACGCTTGGCAAGGTTTACATTCAGCGATATGTTTATCTATTTTATCACAGATGCTCGAATCGAGTTCACGGTCAATATATTCTGATAATTTATTGAAAATAGTTTTACAAAGCATAGTCGATGATTATACTGATTTTAAATAGGCATCCAGTTTCTCCCGGACGAACAGTCGCGCACGATGTAACCTCGATTTAACCGCAGCAATTGATATTCCGAGAATTTTGCTAACTTCTTCGTTCGATAATCCTTCAATATCGCGCAACGTTATCACCGTTCGATATACCAGCGGTAACGCAGTGATTGCAGAGTCGATAACCTGATTCAGTTCTTTTTTTAGCAATGTCTTGTCTGGAATATCGCTCCAGTCAACTATCTCCCGCTGTTTCATTTCCTCATGGTCAATAACAATCGGTTCATCTAGCGATTCCGTTTTCAGTTTCTTTTTCCGAAACCGGGAGATAACCAGGTTCGTAGTTATCCGATGGAGCCAAGTGCTAAAACTTGCTTCTTCACGGAACGAACTGAGATTATTATATGCCCGTAAGAAAGTTTCCTGCAAAATATCTTCTGCATCCTCCCGGTTATTCAAGAGATAATATGCCAGCGTGTATATCTTTTGTTCGTTCCGGTTAACCAGTTCAGTAAACGCATCTACATCACCGGATTTACTCCGCGTTATGAGCTCTTTTTCTTCAAGTTCGGACAATGATGATACCATAGACCTAATCATTATTATTTTTTATCTAGGTATCATATCCGAATTTAAGTCATAGGGCAAGCGATTTATACCACAAAGGCACCAAAACTTCAAAGAATCACCATATCTCATTCATTCAAATTTTTCAATGAATCTTAGTGATTTTAGTAACTTAGTGGCATAGGGTTTTAGTTATTAGTTATTACGTTCTTTCGTCCTTCCGTTCATTCATTGATAATCTGGTATTTATAGGTAATCGGAGCCGCAAATTTGAGCGTCGCACCAACCGGACAATATTTTTCATGCGATAATTCAATCGCGTGTTTAACCTTATTTTCATCCAGATTTTTCCCGTATAGATAATATTCAATTTCGATTGCCGTCGCGCGTTTCGGATGTTCTGGCGCTTGGTGAACTGTAACCTGCATCTCGAACCGAGTCACTTCCTGTCTTGATTTCTTGAGAATTGAAACTACATCCATTCCGGTACATCCACCGAACGATGCAGGAATTAATTCGAACGGCGTCGGCGCTGACCCATCTCCACCAACCTCTTTTCTAGCGTCCATCAAAATCGAATATCCTGACCCAGTTAACGCTTCAAACTTCATATTCCCTTTCCAAACAATTTTCGCTTCTGGCATAACATTCCTCCTTTTAACCAAGGATAATTTTCCTTTTTGTACTTGAACCTTTATACTTGGTACTTTCTTACCCGTTCCCACCGAGAACGATGAGCAATCCCATAATCGCACCGAACGTTGTGCTGATAAACGGATTGCAGGTTATCGCTCACCCACTACCGCCAGCATAACGCGAAACTAAACTGAGCAGGAACCCGATCCCGCCACCAACAGCAATTCCGAGAATGATTTTTAAAATCAACGGCATAGATTTACCCCTTATGATATTTTAATCCTGAATTTACTATAGAAATTTTCCATTGGTTAAACCAGTTAGCACTACTGCAAAAATTGGGTTAATGTATCTAACGTAAATTAGACGCACATGGTTCATTCCCGATTCGTAGAATTATCGGTTAACTAAGAGTTCCTTCACTGCAACTAGCACATCATCTACGGTTATTGCGGTCATACATCGGTGGTCCGTTGGGCATTCTCGGAGTAAACAAGGAGCGCAGTTTACTGGTTTACGAACGATACGATACGGAAATTCACCGAACGGACCGGTGGTTACCGGGTCGGTCGACCCGAAAATCGCTACGGTCGGAACTTTTAATGCCGCAGCAATATGCATCGGACCGGTATCATTCGTTATAAACAGGTTACATTTTGCGATACAGGCGGATAATTGGGCGAGATTATTTTTCCCCGCAAGATTAACTACCGATTTCGGTATATCGATGGTATTCGCTATTTGGGAAACATATTCTACTTCTTGCTGGCTTCCAAACAGAACTAACGTTGCAGAATAATCGATGATTAATCGTTTCCCAAGTTCCGCATATCGCGCGGGTAACCAGCGTTTTGCTGAACCGTATGTTGCACCAGCGTTTATCCCGATAATCACACCTCCAGCAGGACTATGCACTTCAGTGAAAAGACTATCTGCATAAACCTGTTCTTCTTTTCCTAACTTCAGAACCAATTCCAATGGGCTAGTAATTTCTCCAAGTTGACGGATTAAATTGAGATAATACTGTACTTGATGAGTATGCAAAATAATATCCGTCAGCGGAACTCTTTTCGTCAACAAGAATGACCGATATTCCGTTGCATATCCGATCCGAATCGGTATTCGGGATAAGAAAACAGTAAGCGCCGCTGAAAATGAATTTGGAAAAAGAATCGCCCCTTCGAATTTTTTTTGGCGCAGTTGGCTAAGGAGTGTATAGACCGTGCTAATCGTGAGCGTATCCGGATGAACCAGAATTTCGTTTATATCCGGATTATTTTTCCATAAATCATATAAATAGGATTTCGTTAGTAGTGATAATTTTGCCTGCGGATAGAGTTGACGTAACGCATGGATTGCCGGAGTGGTTAATATCGAGTCACCGACCCAATTCGTTCCGCGAATAAGTATCTTCTGCATGAACTATCCTAAGCGATTATAAACGGATTGCTACATTTGCTGGTAATAATTAATTCTATATCTTTTGATAACGCGGTTGCAAGTTTCTTTCTCAAAATCGGAAGGTAGAGCATTTCTGCTGGATAATGCCCAATATCCAGGAGCGCTATATTCAACGATTCAGCTTCTCGCGCTTGATGATATTTAATATCCCCAGTAATGAAAACGTCTATTCCGGGATGCTTCTTGATAGTATCAAAATAGTTCATTCCGCTGCCAGCAATAACCGCTATAGATTGAACTCTTTTCTGTAGGTTACCAACAATACGAATTGAGTCTAATTTAAGGTGCGATTTAACCTCATGAGCAAACTCCATCAACCTAATGGGGCTGGCTAACTTTCCTGATATACATACAACTGCTTGCGGATGCGGATTATCGAGCGGATAAATATCATATGCTACTTCTTCATACGGATGCGCTCGAACCATTGCAGAAATAACCTGAGATAATAATACTTCGGGTACAATCGTTTCGAGCCGAACTTCTGCGGCATATTCTCGTTCTCCCACTTTTCCTAAAAATGGATTCGCTTGAACTCCTGGTCGAAACGTTCCGGTTCCTTCCGTTCGAAACGAACATTCGGAATAATTCCCGATAATGCCAGCACCAGCATCGAACATCGCTTGGGCTACCTTTTCAAGATGCGTTGTCGGTATGAAAACTACCAGCTTCTTAAGCTTCGGTTTATCGAACGGAATAAGCTGTCGTTGTTCTTGCAAGCCAAGAAGCGTCGCCAGATGTTTTGTAGTTCCCTCAGGAGCAAAATCGATATGAGTATGGGCAATATACACTGCAATATTATTTTTAATCAGTTGGGTTATCATCAAAGTAATCGGTGAATTGGTAACTATAGTTGAAATCGGTTGATATATCAGTGGATGATGGGAGATGATAAGGTTACTCTTATCCTTAACCGCTTCTTGAACAACAGCAGGAGTAATATCCAATGTTAGGAGAACCCGACGAACCGGTTGGTTTGGGTCTCCTATTTGTAGCCCAATTCTATCATTCGGTTCAGCGAGATATGGAGGATATATTTTTTCAAAGACGTCTATCAGCTGATGTAGAAGGATTGGCATTTGCAAAATTCAAAACCTATTCTACTATTGCAAATTTTTAACCCCGTTTAATGCGTTAAACGTTTAGCTTTACCCTGATGAAGTTAGGCATAATTTTAACTGGTAGTTGAAGTAGGATAAATATGGTGGGCCCACCCGGGATCGAACCAGGGACCACCCGGTTATGAGCCGGGAGCTCTACCAACTGAGCTATGGGCCCTAACTAACCCTATTTAAATAGTAAATGTAACGTGTAAAACCGTCACCTACGATGCTTGCCCTTCAATAAGCTCACGCAGCCATTTACTCCGACTCGGATGCCGCAATTTCCGAAGTGCTTTAGTTTCAATCTGACGTACTCGTTCTCGGGTGACACCAAATATCGCACCGACTTCTTCCAATGTCCGCGGATACCCATCCCCAATACCGAACCGCAACCGAATCACTTTCTGTTCTCGTTCCGATAGCGTACTTAATATCTTTTCAATCAGCTCTAGCTTGAGTCTGTTCATTGCCGATTCCACAGGAGAACTAACCAATTCATCTTCTATAAAATCACCAAAATGGGATTCGCCATTTTCGCCAATCGGAGTCTCTAATGAAATCGGCTGTTGGGCAATTTTATATACTTTGCGAATTTTATCTACGGTTAATCCTAACGCTTTCGCTATTTCATCCGGGGTCGGTTCCCGACCCAACTCTTGCACTAACGCACGGGTTACCCGATTCATCTTATTAATCGTTTCAATCATATGCACCGGAATACGAATTGTTCGCGCTTGGTCAGCAATCGCACGAGTTACCGCCTGCCGAATCCACCAGGTAGCATAGGTACTAAATTTATATCCGCGTTTATATTCAAATTTATCTACCGCCCGCATCAACCCAATATTTCCCTCTTGAATCAAATCAAGAAAATGGAGACCACGGTTCGTATATTTCTTGGCGATGCTAACCACTAACCGTAAGTTTGCCTCAACCACTTTCATTTTTGCAATATGCGCTTCTCGTTCGCCATCTTCAATCAATCGTGTCATCCAGGTAAGTTCATCACGGGTATTTTCCGCTTCTTCTTCAACGCGTTTGATTTTCATCAGCGAATTTTTAATCACGCGATTGAACTCCGCAAAATGTTCGATGTTTAATCCGGTCTCTTCTTCAATTTGTTTCAATTGTGCTTTATTTTTAATTTTACCGCGCGCGATTTCTTCTATCTGTTCCGGTTTCATCATGGTCAATGCTTCAATCTCACGAATCTCTTTTTCCGCTTCCTGAATTCGCGCATAGAGTTTTTTAATCCGCACCGCAATCCGTTCTATCTCATCGAAGTTCAGGTTCATATTCAACAGATATTCTGTTATTTTCTTATAACTCGCATCAAACTTTTTCTGTTCTGCGGCAGTCGGTTTTCGCCGTTTAATTTTCGCTGTCAGCCGCTGAACATAGGCGACTTCTTTTTCCATCGCTTTAATCAATCGGTTTAACCGGCGGATAATCGGCCGTTTATCTTCAATTACACTTTCTTCTACTGGAAGACGAAACACTTCACTGACCACCGCAGACCCACTTTCAATTCGTTCCTGCAGTTTATGTAATTCTTTTGCGATAATCCCTGACCGCACAACCGCTCGAATAATCTTTTCTCGCCCTTTTTCAATTTTCTTCGCGAGATATACTTCTTCATCTCGGTCTAATAGCGGGGTTCGCCCCATTTCCCGAAGATACATCCGAACCGGGTCATCACCTTTCATTGCATCCGCAAACGGAAAATATTCTTTCATTAAATCTTTTTCTGTTGGTTTCGGTATCGATTCGACCGGCGGTAATGAATCTTCAGTATCAATAACCGGAATATCCATTTCGGCTAAATCCGCTACGATAAGGTCGATTTCATCAGTACTCAAATCTTCCGGGAGCATATCGTTCAATTCATCGTAGGTAATATGCCCCTTTTCTTTTGCATACTGATATATCTGCGCAAAATCTTTTGCGCGTTGTTCTTTTGCGATATCAACAATAGCCATAATTTACCTCAGTATGGTTGTTTTATAGATAAACATATAGTTTATCACAATTTGTTATACTTTAACAATATAACTTACCGCATCTGGGCTTCACATCGTTATCCCAGCGGTATATATTGAAATTATTATTTCATAATAGCATAGCTGACCTCACATTCATCTTGCTCGCTGAGAAATTAAACGCTTGATATTAAACGAGTTAGTGGATCAGGTTCATAATGGTCGATGAGATTTCTATAATTTCCGATTGTAACTGTTTAACCTGCTCCATATTCCCCGCTAACTCCGCTTGTTTAAGATTTTCTTGCAGTTCTTTCAATTGCATTTTCCGTTTGCGCAACAGTATTTTTTTTATGAAATCTGATAATGCTATATTCACATCAGGATAATTCACTTCTTGCAATTCAAGTTCGGATATTAACTGCGGATAGGGTTCTTCCGGCAATGCGGTTAACAGATACTGACCTAGCGCTAGCTTATCCGGTTTCCCATCAGGAAAATTTAATAAAATCGCCACGATTGCTTGATATTCCGGTCGGATGAAATCTTGCGGAGTCAACTGTTCTTTTGCTATAGCAATCAGGTCTGGTTTCTCTAATAACAATGCTAATATATCTTTTTCAACGCGATAACTACTTTCCCGTGCTAAATCCAATATGGTTTTATCTTGACCTGATTGTTCGACGATAGCGGTTTTCCCGCGTTTAATCCGATTAAACTGAGTTTTTACCGCTAGAATATCAAGTCGAACTGATTCAGCGAGCTGTTTCAAATATAAATCCTGTTCAACCGGTTGTGGAATCCGTACAATCAGTGGAAGAATACTATTCACCACTTGCACCTGCGCATCAATTGTTTTAATCCCATATTGCTGGATAGCAACCTCAATCGCAAATGATATCGGTCGTTTCGCCTGATGGATGAGTTCGAGAAATTTCTCTTTCCCTTGGTTAGCAATAAACTCATCCGGGTCTTTTCCCACCGGTAACGCTACAACTTTCACCCCCAATCCAACTGATATCAACTGCTCTAGTCCACGTAATGAAGCCGCGATTCCTGCTGGGTCGGTATCATAAACCAAGACGACTTCCTGAGTATACCGGCGTAATAACCGCGCTTGGTCTGTGGTTAACGATGTTCCCAGCGTGGCGATAGTATGGGTTATTCCAGCTTGATGTGCGCGAATACAATCCATATATCCTTCAACAAGAATCGCATAACCGGATTCGCGAATCGCTTGCATTGCTAGCGGTAATCCATATAAACAATAGCTTTTCCGAAACACCACGGTTTCCGGTGAATTGAGATATTTCGGGAGCCGGTTATCTAGCACTCGACCACCGAACCCGATAACTCGTTCTTGTGCATCCATAATCGGGAAAATTATCTGGTCTCGGAATCGGTCATAATATCCCCTGGTATCAGCGGTTGCTTCTCGCGGGATAATCAATCCTGCTTTTTCTAAAATAGCGGTAGAATATTTCTTTTTCGTTGCTGCAGTTATCAGATTATCCCACCCAGGAAGCGCATAGCCGAGTTTGAAATTTTTTATCGTTTCTACCGTTAGGTTTCGTGATTCAATAAGATATTTTCTTGCAGATTCACCTTGTGGAGAAAACAACACGCGATGATAATATTCCATGGCAAGTTTATTGAGCGTATATATTGCCTCTTTATCTTTCGCCGCTTTATCTTCTTCTTCTGAAACCTTTTGCGTTACCACCGGAATCCCCGCTCGTTCCGCAAGAAACCGCACCGCTTGATTGAACGTCAGATTATTCTGTTTCTGCAGGAAGGTAAAAACATTCCCGCCAACCCCGCAACCGAAACAATGGAATATCTGTTTCTCCCGATGCACCATAAACGATGGGGTTTTCTCGCTATGGAACGGACATAATCCTTTATGATTGCGTCCTGCAGGTTTTAATGTAACATATTCGGAAATTATCTCCACGATATCCACTGCATCCCGGACGCGGTCAATAAACTCTTGGGTAAACTTCTCCATAATAGAAATGATTCCACAGATTATTTTTTAAACCAATTACCCAGATTGCAATCGCTAGAATTTTGCCGTTTAATCGTGGTAATCAATCGTTTTAAATTGTTCTCAAAATTTCGATTATCTTTTTCAGAATGCGGCGTTGGTCCTTTCGTTCTTCCGCCGGATTGACGATATTTTAGTTGAATATGCCGTTCTGCTAACATACCGTCTATTTTCTCTTCAGTATAAATTTTACCGCGTGGCGATATCGCATACGCTCCTTTTCCAAGCACCAGCGCCGCTAACCCATAATCTTGCGTTACGATAATATCAGATTTTTCTGTTCGATTGATGATCGCGATATCCGCAGCTTGCGGTTCCTGATCAACCTGAACGATCTGAACGTTATCCTGCGGTTCTAAAAAATGCGCATAACTGCAGACCATAACCACATCTACCTGCGCTTCTGTCGCAACGTTGACAATAATCTCTTTCACCGGACAAGCATCAGCATCGACAATTATTTTCATAATACATTGATTAACATTGGTCAAACGAAACCGACTTGCACAAATCTAACGCTAAATACTACAATCAAATACCAAATCAAGTCCGAATGTTTAAATGCCTAATAAACACTTCTATGTTTATAATGTAACTTTTGGATTTTGGCATTTGGTATTAATTCGCTTTTCTACGGTAAGTAGAGAAGCGGATTCACCGGTTCCTTCCCTTTTCGGATTTCGAAATGCAGATGCGGGCCGGTCGCGTTCCCAGTCTGCCCGACGAGCGCAATCACCTGCCCGCGTTTAACCTGTTTACCCTTTCTAACCAAATTCTTTGCATTATGCGCATAAACGGTCGAAAACCCTTTTTTATGCTCAATAATGATCATATTCCCATACCGACCGAGTTCATTATCGCTATAGATCACTTTCCCAGACATTGCCGCATAGATTTTCGTTCCTTTTTTCGCAGCGATATCAATCCCCTGATGGATTCTCCCGCTCCGTTCCCCGAAAAAAGAGAGTACTTCACCTTCAACTGGCCAGATGAACCCATATGCTGATACCGCTTCTTTCGGTTTAACTACGTATGGTTTTTGCGGTTGAGTTGAGCTCGGTTTATGTTTCGGAGTATGTGCACACCCGACTATAACGACAAGATAGATTAGCGAGATTAAGATTCCAATCCTAGGTTTCCATTTCATCCGAAATAGTTTAGCACAGCATAGAGAATAAGATACATTGCAAAATGAACCTCCGCCCAGCAAGCTGGGTAAAATTATCAAGTTTACCTAATATTCATTGGCGGAACCGTTGCAGATTCTGATTCTGCAGCAGGAACGGATTCAAGTGTCGGTTGTTCTTTGGAGTTAACCGCATTATGCGCGCAGGCGGTACATTCAAGACATCGGATACATTCCGGGCTGGATTGGTCTCGGAAAATCTCATGGTCTACCGGACAAAGGTCTTTGCAAGTATAACAGGAAGTGCATTTCTCCGCGCGAACTCTCATCTGATAAAAACTAAACCGATTGAATAGAGCGAACATCGCACCGAGCGGACAGAATACTCGGCAGAATGGTCGGTTCCAGGCAACGAAACTTAATAAGAATATACCGAGTAACCCGAGCCGAATGTTACCATAAAAATTCCAGACATGCGTGGTCGGATTGTTACTTTCACTGTCTGTTGTAGTTATAACGGCAGTTCCCTGCAGGTTCTGCCCTAACCCGAGTTTATTCGGGATATAAGCTTCTAATGTTCCTGCTGGGCAGAATGTGCAATAGTAAAAATTTGATGGCGCGGTTAACGTTGTTCCTTTATCTGTTCCAAAGAATATTGGAATCAGCAGAACTAGAATAATTAACACCCCATATTTAATATGTTTACTCCAATCCGGGAGCGACCATTTTTTCGATGGGATTTTATGCAATAGTTCCTGTAGGAAACCAAAAGGGCAAATCCAACCGCATAACATCCTCCCGAGAAAGGCGCCAATGAGTAGAATGATACCGATAACGATGAACGGAACCAATCCTCGAGCGAGGAATTGACCAATAGCACCAATTGGACAAGAAAACGCTGCGCCTGGACAACTCCAGCAGTTTAATACCGGCACGCAGAGCTGCTGATATTGGAAAAAAAACGGGTTCAATGCGAAAACCGAGAACGTCTGCACCGTCCGTCGTAACCGATGATACCCTTTTCTTTTTAAAGCCATAGTTCTTTATCCGCGAATTCAGCGTAACGAGGTTAAAAAGTTAAATAATTTCTTTACATCTTTTGCGTTTTTTCCCTTTAGCACACACCTGGTTATCGGTTAGATTTTCCCGATATCCGTTCGATAATGTTTATCCTTAAACTCAAGCGAAGTAATCGCTTGATATACCTTTTCCCTTGCATCTGCAATATTCTTATCTAAGGCAACGATATTGAGAACTCTACCCCCAGAGGTTACCATTTTTCCTTTTTCAAACCTCGTCCCTGCATGATAGACGAATAACTCATCATTTTGGTTTAATGTATTCACCCCAAAAATTTCATAGCCGGTCTCATATTTACCCGGATACCCCCCTGAAGCAAGAACAACACATACCGCTGCACGGTCATCCCATTCGATATTCATTTCATTTAGTTTATTCGCTAAACATGCTTGAATGATATCAACCAAATCGGTTTTTAGTCGCGGCAGGATAACCTGCGTTTCCGGGTCGCCGAACCGGCAGTTGTATTCTAAAATATACGGTTCTCCATCGACTACCATTAATCCGGCGTAGAGTATCCCAACATACCGAATTCCATCTCTATTCAACCCTTGGATTGTTGGAACAAGAACTGTCTCATATATCTTTTTCGCTAAATTCGGGGTAACATTCGGTGATGGCGAAATCGAGCCCATCCCGCCGGTATTCAACCCTTCATCATTATCAAGCGCGCGTTTATAATCCTGCGCAGTTACCATCGGAACAACCGTTGTCCCATCGGTGAACGCGAGCATCGAAACTTCTTTTCCAACTAGGCAATCTTCGATGATGATTCGGTCGCCAGCCGCACCAAACGCTCTCTCTGACATAATCAGGTCGATTGCTGCGACCGCTTCATCTAGCGTTTTACAGACGAGAACTCCCTTTCCAGCAGCCAATCCATCCGCTTTAACTACGGCCGGCATCGGGATGTTTCCAACATATTTCACTGCTTCGTTCCGATTATTGAAAATATTATAGTTAGCGGTCGGCAACCCATGCCGAGTCATAAACTGTTTTGCCCAGACTTTACTCCCCTCAAGTTGCGCAGCGGTTCTCGATGGACCGAAGATTGCTAATCCCCGAGCTTGGAAATAATCGACTATCCCATCGACTAACGGCGCTTCCGGTCCGACAACCGTTAAATCTATTCCATTCTTAACGACAAATTCTGCTACCTGGTCAAAATTAGGTTTTAAACTGATATTAACGCATTCTGCGAGTTCCGATATTCCAGCGTTCCCAGGAATAGAATAAAGTTTAGTTACTTGACGGGATTGAGCTAACTTCCAAAGTATTGCATGCTCTCTCCCACCACTGCCGATAACTAGAATTTTCATAGGTTTTATGAAAGAGATAGTGGAGTTGGATGAGAATTGAACGGTTCAATTCTCATACCTCTCCACTATTACGAGATAATAACCTTTCGATTCCCTTGCTTTACTTCGCCGATTAAATGAGGAGTTTCACCTGATTTAGTCAATTCTGAGATGATAAAATCTACATTGGTTTCTGAAACGATAAGAATCAGTCCGATACCCATATTGAATGTCCAGAACATCTCCCGGTCTGAAATGTTCCCGAGTTTCTGCAATATTCTAAATATTTCAGGTACTTCCCAAGCTGATTTATCTATAATTACGTTAACATTTTTTGGTAATATTCGCGGGATATTATCATAGAACCCGCCACCAGTTATATGCGCCATCCCTTTAATTATGGAAGATGTTCTCGATTTCGTATCAATAGCGTCATTTCTGTTAAGGCGGGAATTAGATTTTTTCTTTGTATTGAGTTTTTCCGGATAGATGATTGATAAGATTGAAGTTGCATAGCATTTATGCGGGGTTAAAAGCGCTTCTCCGATAGTCGTTCCGAGCGATTCGATATAATCATTAGGTTTATATTTTGCAAGTTCAAAAATAAGTTTACGTGCAAGCGAAAATCCGTTCGTATGCAGTCCTGAGCTGTCAAGTCCGATAACTTTATCACCCGGCTGGATATGTTTCCCATCTATTATTTTATTTCGTTCAACAACCCCAACAATAAACCCGACTAAATCATATTCACCTGGCGGATAGAACCCTGGCATTTCTGCTGTCTCACCACCGATTAGTGCACAACCCGCTCGTTTGCATCCGACCGCGATGCCTTTTATAACTGATTCTAATGTTTTTAGGTCGAGTTTCCCGGTAGCGATATAATCCATAAAAAATAGCGGACGTGCCCCTTGAACCAGAATATCATTAACGCAATGAGAAACAATATCGAGTCCAACAGTATCATGTTTATCCATCATGAACGCAAGTTTGAGTTTGGTTCCAACTCCATCAACACTACTAACCAGAATCGGTTTCTGATATGTAGTTGCATCGATTGAAAAAAGTCCGCCGAATAAACCGAGATCGCTAACTACTCCGGAAGTGAAGGTTGTTCGTGCATATTTTTTTATTCGGGTTAATAGGAGGTTTTTCGCCGCAGTATCTACCCCGGCAGATTTATATGTTAATGCCATAGTTGATTCTCAATATAACACTTTCCTCTTTATAAGAAATTCATATCGGAACCGGTGTTGGGTAGAATGTAATTTAACCCTATACGGTTGATAACCGTGCGCTGAAGCGCTGTCGAAGTGTTCGAACACAGATTTACCCTGAAAAGAAGTCTAATTTGTTACACGAATCGGGTATCAGGTATCGGTTGAGCTGTCACAAACGGAACTAACAGTTTTCCTGACCTAATTCCCGAGCATTCCATGCTGGGCTAAACTCAATCGCCCTTAGCAGGGCTAACCAACTTCGACCCTCGACCTAGCTTTTAACTGAGAGTTTACCCCGATTTATCATCAGCATCGTACCTTGATATTTTAATTGGCTATATATCGCTGTTCTTATTTCTTTTTAGGAGTTGTGGTATCAGTGGTAACCGGTTGTTTCGCCGTATTTTGAGTTAGCCGCTGTACCCCGATATATGCAAATTGGCTCCATTGCGCTTTCGGATATTTCTGTACCGCAAATTTATAGGTCTCGAGCGCTTTCGCTTTATCTCCCAGGTGATATTCATAAATTTCACCGAGTTTAACCGCAGCATACGCCGATTTACCGACATCGCCCATCGGCGGATTTTTCATCATTTCGGTATAAGCTTTTACTGCAGTATCATAATATCCTTGCGCAGATTTCATATCTTTCAACTCGTTTTTATAAATACTCCCAAGCTCAACATTCGCCCAGAGCGCAAAATCTTGCGCCATCGCATCGTTCATATACTGCTTCTGCACCGATTGATATATTGCAATCGCTTCTTTAAATTTCTTCTGCTGTTTATAACAATCAGCGATTTTCGACTCGAGTTCAGCTCGTTGTATTCGTGGAAGCTTAACAAATTTTGCCGTGATAGATTTATAGGTTTCAATCGCTGCAGGGAACTGTTTTGCTTCTTTATAGGTCTCCCCCATAAACCAATAGGCAGTGAATAAAACCTGTTCTCGGTTCGCAAATTCGGTTTGGATAGCTTTATACGTAGCGATGGCTTGCGGGAACCGTTTTGTTTGCCGATAAATATTCGCTATTTGGAAATAAGCATCAGCCCGCATTCGTTCCGGTGCTGCGGATTTCGTTACTTCAGTATATCCTTGAATCGCAGCAGTCCAGTTTTTCTGCTGTTCCATCGCTCTCGCTCGATTGAACCGAACCATAGCAACTAAATCGGTCTCTCTACTATAGGTGGTCAAAATCTTATCATATTGCGCAATCGCTTCCGGAAATTTTCCGAGTTCAATATATGCAGAAGCGATATCTAGTTCCGCTCGCATAACCCATTCACTTGATGCCGGATATTTTTTTACCACCAGCTGGTATTCTTCAATTGCTTTATCGAACCGACCTAACCCCATATTACTCATCGCATGCGCATATTGCGCTTCAGCAGCTCGCGGGTCGTTCGGATACCGCTGCAAGAAATCTTCCAGTTTAATCATTGCCGTTACAAAATCTCGCTGCTGGAACGCCGCTTGCGCATCCTGCATAATTCGTTCCGGTTTATGCCGGCCGCAACCGGATAACAATAATAGAATCGTAAAAAAGATAAATAATATCGAACGTAATTTACTTACATCTATTTTTGGTTTATTCATAATCTATCCCTTTCATATTTAGTCGTATTTATACTAGGGAGCAAGTGCCCTAGACTCAAAGCGAAAACAAGCTTTCGCAGGTAACATTTTTAAATTTTTAAATTTGCCTTAAGTTTTTATATTAAATATTAAACCAACGGTCTACGTCGGTTCTATCGGGATTCCTTTCGCTGGTTTTAGCGTACTACCGATTAATGATAACCCTTCACGGAACAACGTGCATAGTTCATACCCTGTTCGAACGGAAACCAGTCGATGCCAGAGATAACTCGGCCGTAAATGGAACGACCGTATTGCATGGTTCCGAAGTTTCCATAATGTTTCTTTCGGCATCGTTGGCGTTTCTAGAACCGGAAACGCAACCGAATTATCGAGAATATCTATTTCTGCAGACGTCCAGCCATGGTCAATCGCTTCCTGTCGGAACTTGGTTCCCATCCGCGGGACCGCAATGTTAAACGACGCGAAATCCGGCTGGATTGCTTTCGCAAACTCAATCGTTTTCAATGCGGATTGTTCTGTTTCACCAGGTAATCCTAACATAAAATGCGCTAAGGTGCGAATGCCGAGTTTCCGGCAGAAAGAAAATATTTTTACCACCTGCTCTTTTCGAATCCCTTTCGCATAGGTTTCGAGAATCCGCTCATCGCCACTTTCAACACCAAACTGAATGGTATGACATCCGGCAGATTTCATCAACTGTAATAACTCTTCGTCCACGACATTCACACGCGATAAACATACCCAGCCGTAGTTCAGTTTACTCGCAATCATCGCGTTACAGAACTCAACCGCATGTTTCCGATTCGCTGCAAAGGTTAAATCTTTCACCCAGGCTTCGCGAATTCCGAACCGCTGGGTCAAATACGCTAATTCGGTAACGACATTATCTATCTTGCGTAATTTTAATGGAATTTCGCTCCCGATACAGAACGTGCATTTGAACGGACAACCGAAATTGGTTAAGGTACTCGCAAACGGCATCCGCAACCCGTGCGGTATTCGATATCGTTTCCATGGGAACAATTCATATCGAGCTAGCGGAAGACTAAACTCTTTTTCGTCGGTAATCCGTCTTCCTTCGATTATCTGATGGTGATAACGATAGATGAGATAATCAATCGGTTTCCCATGAACCCCATGCAAATATTTTACGAGCGCATCGCTGGTAAAATCAAGGAGGATAGCATCGAGAAACGGATATTTGTTCATCATTTCTATCCCACGATGCAGCAGAATGTCGCCGGTTGCTATAACGGTCATCGGTTTCTGCGAAATCAGGGTCTGTATAAATGCGAAATCCGCTCGCCAGGAAACTGCTCCAGTCAGGAAAAATATCGTATCAATATCCAACTGCTGAATTCGCTTGAACGTTTCTTGTTCCGATAACCTGAGCAGATTCGCATCTAGCGCATGAACCTGATGTTCTTGCGATAAGAACCCACTTTGCACCAACAAATCATACGGATGCCAATAATATCTCGCTTTCGAAACATGACTGCAATAATAGTCCCGGAGATAAAGCTGGTCACCTGGAGGATTGAGTAAAAGGATTTTTGCCATTGAATTTTCTATACCACAAAGATTCGAAAATAACTTAGATACCGCGAAGTTACTATCTTAATTATTTTTACTGGTCGCCTTTGTGTCTAAGTGTCTTGCTAGCAAAATGGTTGTTAGTTTAATCCGCTAAATCCGCTAATTGTTTGAATCCGTAACGGAGATAATTAACCATCTGTTTAACTGTTCCCGCATTTTTTAACGTTCGGAAAACATAACTCGGTCGAAAGTAGAACTGCCGGAGCGCTTTTGTGCGTAACTGTTTTAATTCTTCTATGGATAAATATAAACTCGGTATCGCTGGAGAATCATATGCGGATTTTGGAATTTCACCCGGCGCTAATAATTTCTCAGCGACTGCAATTTCGTAAAATTCCGTTCCCGGGAATGGATACGCATAGAAAAATTCGATAAACTCCGGATCAAGTTCTTTCGCAAACTGAACCGATTCCGCAAACGTTTCTTTCGATTCCCAAGGAAGCCCGATAAGAAAATATACGCTAGTTTTAATCTTATATTGTTTACATAATCGGATAGCGGCTCTTGCCTGATCTAACGTCGTTTGTTTTTTAATGTTAACCAGCATCGGTTCGTTACCGGTCTCTATTCCAAACGCAATCAGCCAGCATCCGGCATCTTTCATTGCTTGCAACCGTTCGGCATCAATAGTATCAACTCGGCTGTTACACGCCCAACTGATATTCAGGTTCATCTCGCGAATTTTCTGGCATAATTCGAGTATCCAAGGTTTATTGAGCGTGAACGTATCCGCACGGAATAAGAAATTCCGTATCTGATGTTTATGAACACATTCCTGTAACTCAGCAATAATATTTTCTGGTGTCCGCATTCGCAATTTCAATCCGGCAACCTGCGTTGATAAACAGAAAATGCACGTATAGGGACACCCACGGTTGGTTATAACCGTAGTCTGCGGTTCACCGGTATCCGGGCGAATATACAGTCGGTTATCAATCAAATGCCGCGCCGGGAACGGTAATTCATCTAGATTTTCGAGAAACGGCCGGTCCGGATTTCTCATGATTTCAGATTGCGGATTGCGGATTGCGGAATTACCATTTATATTTGTTGGCATTGGGCATTTGGGATGTCTAACCCGGTATGTTATTCCCGCTATTTGCCTCCAATCAGATGAAGTAACCAATTCTTTCGCCGTTAGTTCATATTCTCCGCGAATAACGATATCGAGATTTGGATATTGCTCGAGCGCGGCTATATCCAGGAACGTAAAATGCGCTCCTTTCGCAACGGTGATTAGCCTCGGGTTAACCTCTTTCGCTAGGTTACACGCTTGCATATCCGAATCGAGTGAAGGCGTAGTTATACTAATCACCATCATTTCCGGCTGGAAATCCAGTATATCCTGTTTAAGCGATTCCCACGTTCCACCAAGCACCGGGTAATCTTTAATCCGGCATTGAACTCCAGCGGATTCAAGCGATGCGGCAATATATAGCAAATCTATCGGCGGTCGAGCGGTAACGGTTTTTAGCCGTTCAATTGGCGTTTGGCATCGGTCTTCTCGAATATACAATCCAGTCGGCGGAACAATTAATAATACACGATTTATCATAAAAACCAGTCCAAAATCCGAACTCTGGAGTTTGCTAAGTTCAGACTCATTTCAGTAATTATCATTCTACACGGAAACGCTCCAATTAGACAAGGAAAGGAACATCTACCGATTAATCTCATAACTCCGATATAATTAGCCTACCTAGACTATTTTTAAAATATAATTAAAGAAATGTTTACTCTTAAAAAATAAAATATTATATAATTATGATTTGGCAGCTTTAAATAAGTGCGTTCAACATGTGGGTTACACCGTTGCGGGAATTAAGATATCTAGTTATTCCCTCTGGTTTCAATGCTTATTAGTAGGATAGAGATTTTTTTTCAGGGATTTGCGGTTCAATTTTGGGTTACCCGCTAGGGTTTTCAGGCACTGTTGGGATATAATCCATTTCCGTGTTTTGCAATTTCGTGTAGGGTTTTATATGGTCTACTCCCGTCTATATATAAGAGGAGCAGGTTACGGAATTATTAACCCCAATATTTTAGCGATACCGATTAGTGCGGTGGTGCCTACGCTTTCTTCTAGACAGGAGATCGAATTAATCCAGCGGAGTCAGAAGGGAGATCGGTTTGCCTTTGATCGACTAATCCAGCCGCATTTATGGTGGATGTATAGTGTAGCGGTAGCAAGGGTGCATCATCGGGCGGATGCGGAAGACGTTGTGCAAAATACTTTATCATGCGCTTGGAAGGGTTTAAGCAACCTGCGGGAACCGGCGAAATTCCCGCGCTGGTTATACAAGATTGTGTTACGTCAATCCCACGAATTGCTGGAGAAACGCCGCGTGCAAGGGAGGGTAACGGTGTTTAGCGAATTATCCGAATCTGAGCTTAACTATGTAATCGAGAAATTGGAGGGAGGAAGTGACCCGCAAACCATACAGGAGCAGCGGCTTGATTTCTTGAAATGTCTCCACCAGTTACCGGCGAAATATCAGGAGGTGCTCTATTTACGGTATCTTGGTGAGTGTAGTTGGGAGGAAATTGGTGCAATCATGGATTTGCCGAGGAAGACGGTAGAGATGCGGATTCATCGGGGAAGGAAATTATTACGGAAACTATTAGCGAAACAAAAAGAGCAGCGGTAAATTGTGGGAGTGGCTATTCTGTATTTGTTCCGCTTGATTAGCAAGAACCTAAGGGAAGAGAGATTGAGGTATGATGTCACGGTGTACACGGATGCATAAACAGATTAGGTATGTATTCAGTGGCGGTAAACTCGCTGCGGACGCGCTTCAGCGTCTCGAAACGCATCTTGCGGAATGTGCTCGTTGTCAGGAGATTTATGCTCAGGAACAAGCCTTAACTACTTTATTCCGACGTAGTTTTGCGCCATACCACGCCCAGAAAGAAGCGATACTCGTTCGGCTCCGTGCTTCGGTGCAGGCAGCGACCCAAGAACCTATTGTTCCCTCGGTCTCGTGGTGGTCTATGTATCGGAAGGTATGGGGTCCCGCTTTAGTCGTAGTAGGTATGCTCCTGCTAGTCCTACTGCCCGTATACTTTAAACAAGTCTCACAGCTGGTGCTCGTAAAAGCGGTTCGTGGTACCGGGATTTTTTACCTCTCACCGGGAAGTATCCAATGGCTTCCGGTGCAGGAAGGGACGAAATTCCCGCTGGGTAGCCAGCTTACCACCAACCGCTGGAGTCAGGCAGAACTCCATTTAGGGGGAAGCACACGGATTTGGATAAATGAAAATACCTACGTCCACCTCTCTCAAGATAAATCGGGAGGTCTATTCCTCCAGCAGGGCGAGCTATTTATTCAGCAGCCGCACCTAAAAATACAAGCTTTCCGACAGGTAAGAACCCCGGCCGGCGTGGTTATTCCGGTGGGTACCAGCTATGATATTTCCGTGCTCGATACTGGGATCACCCGGGTCGCAGTGGTTCTCGGTCGGGTGCGATTGAGTAACGCCGTCGGTGCCGTCGTGATTCCAGCTGGGTATCAAGCGGAAGCAGAAGTGACGCAGCAGAAAGCACCGTCACTTCCTGTTGCGATTGATACTTCGGCAGTGTGCAGGTGGGTTGAAACATTCAGAGAAGTGACCCGGTATCCACGGCAGACCCGGGAACAATTGGCGTACGAAGCTATCCGTTTAGGCAATCAATATTATCAGGAGCAAGACTACTATGCGGCATTAACCAGTTACCAGCGAAGCGTTGCGTGGGAACCGGAGTTAGCCAGTGGGTATTATGGAATAGGACGAAGCTATTATCGGCTGAACCGATATGGGCAGGCGATGAGTGCCTATTCCCAAGCGCTCCGTTTGGATCCGACTCTGAATGATGCTCGGTACCAGTTGATTCTATGTTTAATCAAGCTCGAACGATTTACAGAAGCAAGACGACAGGCGGAATGGTTAGTGCATCAAGTCCCTACGGACCATGGGTATGCGATTATTTTAGCGGAAGTGTATCGTCATCTCGGGTATCTCGAGATAGCAGAACAATGGTATCGCTATGGGCTGACGTTATCACCCTGTGCGGAATGTATCCAAATCGCACACACCGGACTAGCTGAAATCGCTCGGAAACGGAAGTAGGACGTCTTGCTTGCAAGAAGCGATAGACTATATCTTGCTGCTAGTATCTTTCATTTTTTTCTGATTAGGCGCAAATATATGGTACGGGGTTAATGCAGAACAGGTTTTCAGGAGTATAACCGAAAAAAAAAAGTAACTATTTCCCTTGTTTATTTATTTTATTTATTTTTTTTGTAGGGTTTTTGCCTTCTCAACCCGTCTATTACATATAGAGGCTCTAAAAATCTATTTTTGGGGTTATACGCTTTCGGGGCAAAAACAAAATAACCATATGGTTACAGAAAAACAGGGGCATTCCGAAGAGACACGCTTCGGGCTAAGTGAACTACTCATGGTCGGATCAGTTTGGTACGATGCGGTAGGGAACCGCACTACGATGGTGTATAATAATGCGACGACCCGGTATACTTATAACAATTTGAATCAGCTGACTTATCGGTATGCAGGGAATACAGAGTATAGCTATGGTTATGACCAGAATGGGAATTGTGGTGGTTTTAGTGTAGAAGGAGAAGGGCCGTTTGCACTGTATACCTACGATAGGGAGAACCGTCTGACCCGCGCAACGAGATATGCACCAAGCTATGCGATGGTTGACTACATTTATTGCGCCCTCGGCAAGCGGATGATGAAAGGGTATAATAATAACACGACCGTATATTTCTTCGACGGAATCAATACAATACTAGAGAAATACAAAGCTAGCAATTGGTCTTCATTCAGCACCAGCGCGGTGTATACCTTAGCCCCGGGAGTGGTTGGGCATATCATTAGCGTCAGAAAAAATAATACTGATTACTATTATCATTATGATCAAATAGGTAATGTGATGTTTATAATAGATAATTCCGGCAACAAAGTAGCTGACTACGTTCAAGAAGGTTTTGGCAATGTGTTAGCAACAAACGGCTCCTTTACATCTAATACCTATCATCTCACCACGAAAGAGCAGGAACCTGAGACTGCTCTTTATTACTTCTATGCAAGGTGGTATGATCCCGTGGTGGGAAGATTTATAACCAGAGATCCAATTGTAACTGGATGTGGGAAAGCGATACAAAATGTTAGACATCCATTAAACACAAATTATTTATATGTAGAAAATAATCCGTTGGCTTTCACAGATCCTGAAGGTATGGTTAAGCGTCCAAGTCGCGATGAAATATGTGAAGGACTTAAGGAAAATTGGTGTAAAAAATATTGGTCTGATAGCCTATGTACTCTATGTGAGAGTCAGTGTAAGTATTCTCACAAAGACCCAAAAACAGGGAAAGAACCTGTGGAGTTACAAGCCTATTTAGATTGCTTAAAAAAACATGAAGATTTAGAGTGCATCACTTTTTGGGGAGAAATAGCTCACGGGATAGAGTGGGTAATCGGCATCATATTTTAGTTATTTTTATTCCAGGAGATTAAGAGATGGGAAAAATTTTCTATAAGATAAGTATTTCGATGATGATTTTGTACGTTCTAGCTATATTCGTATTTGCTTGTGGGCGCCGGTCTGGTATACAAATTATTACAGAAACTGACCCGAGGTGGAAGAAAGGTATCTTCACCTTCCCTTCCGCAGGGGAAAATTGGGCTTCCCCTTTTTTGCGTAAGAAAAATTTTTATAGCACTGAGCGAATGATAGTATTTCAACTGAACCAACATATTATTCGCACTCTATTTTTTATATCGCTTCCTGATTTAAAATTGGTCTGGAGATGGATTATTCCCGAGAATTCCACAGCTTATCAAGTACAATCATTGGATGATACTACCTTTTATATGCTTACAGAAACCGGGACTTTATTTTGTATTTCACCATATGAACAACGGATTGTATGGAGGCAAGACTTGGAATGCGACTGCTTTATTCTAGACAAGCATCAAGGATATTGTGCTAGTGATAGAAACTTTTCTTGCATTAACTTAAAGGACGGATCAATACGCTGGTCTCTATTATTGCCGAAAGGTCCAGTTGACCTAATGAGTATTTCTGAAGAGACAGTATATTGCCTAACAGACGAAGAAATAATAAGTGTAGATATTCTCAATAAAAAAGTTGTTGATGTTTTTTCCCTCCCTCCTACTATCAAAAGAAGCCCAAAGTTAGGCTTAGACATGTTTAATGCAATTGACGGATATAAATTATTAGCGATTGCGAACCGACAAAAATCGACTCTAAATAGCTCGTTTATAGCCGTTTTCCGCGAAGCACCAAAAGAATTTTTATGGTCACGTGAAGATCGCCGTCGTATCATGCCCGAGGGTATTACGGGAGATAATACACGTATCTTCGTAGCACTAAAAAAGCCCACGCCTGATGTTCAATACGCTGATTTGCTCGCTCTTTCTGTTTTAAATGGCAAGACTCTTTGGAAGACTAGACTCCCCGGAAGCACGGTATATTATGCAAGCCGCGCTGACGTTATTTGTTTACCTGATTTAGAGGAAATCTTGACCGTACCAGGCAAAAAATTGTTATATCTAATAGATCCGGATACTGGACGACCAAGGTATGCGTTCGACTGTACCCAGTATGAGAAACATACTTCAACGGTAAAGTGGCAAAGCTATGGTTCACCTAATGGTATTTTATTTGCAGGGATAAACAAGGCTGGTACTACTCTGTCTATTGAGTATTGGCATCTTTGAGCGTTTGAGAAGATAGGTAATAGAAATGGAATCCTTATGCTTAGAAAAAAGAATAAAAGCTCAGATTGAGGCTATCTTTAAAAAGCAATACCTTTTCATGCAACTACTTCTAAGGAGGACGGAAATAATTCGTTCCCTCTCCTGGGATAATCCTGAGAATTGATTAACCCAATGGATGTATGTTGATCCAGAACTGGCGACCACAGTAAACTATATTTGTTGCGCTCGGCAAACGGGTCATGAAAGCATATAATAAC
>JAOAEQ010000008.1 GCA_026416715.1 bacterium | reverse complement strand
ATTCCCTATTTACATATCAGAATGTTTATCGAGCGTATCAGGATTGCCGACGCAAAAAACGTGGAAAACCATCGGCATTAGCGTTTGAACTTAATGCGGAAGAGAATCTGCTTGAATTAACCCACGAATTACAAACGCGAACCTATGCGCCATCCGCATCGTTCTGTTTCATCTCAAAAAATGATAAGTATCGAGAAGTATTCGCCGCGGATTTCCGCGACCGGGTCGTTCATCATTTACTAGTTCGTTATTTAGAGAAAATCTGGGAACCGATTTTTATTTACGATTCCTATGCCTGCCGAAAAGGAAAAGGAACGCACGCAGCGGTATCCCGATTACGCTCGTTTCTTCGGAAAGTTACCGCGAATACTACGCAACGAGCATACTTTGCGCAACTCGATATTCGCGCTTTTTTCCCATCAATCGATAGAAATAAATTACTCGATTTGGTTCTTTCAAAAGTTACTAATGACGAAATACGCTGGTTGACAGAAACGTTAATCTTATATGAACCGACGCACAATCCGACGTTTACTTGTTCTCCGACTAAATGGCGAAATGTGCCACCGCATAAGAGTTTATTTTATGTTCCCGAAGGAAAAGGATTACCAATTGGTAATCTCACCAGCCAGTTTTTTGCGAATATCTATTTAAATCCTTTAGACCAGTTTATTAAACATACGATTAAATGTCCTTACTACCTCCGCTATGTCGATGATTTGGTTCTCCTTCATCAAAATAGAGAACAACTCGAACTATGGATAAAGTCCATTGATTGCTTTTTAAAAGAACATTTAGCGATAGAATTAAATCCCAACCGGAGTTTTATTCGACCGGTATCTAACGGGATAGATTTTTTGGGATATATCGTCAAGCCAACCCATTTATTAGTGCGTCGCAGAATAGTAGATAATTGCCAAAATGCTATTCGAACGTATACTCAATCAATGCTCCATAGAAATAAGGAAGGTATCTTTCTAAGATTACATCAGGCTGATTATTCTAAATTAACTGCTAGTCTTAATTCCTATTTTGGAATTTTTCTGCACGCGTGTTGTTATCGGCTGAAAAAGTCGCTTTTTAATAAGTTCGTGTTATTACCGTTATTATTTCGACAACAGCAGAACCGAGTAATAAAAAAATGGGTGGTACCCTTTCATCCGGTAAATATCTATACCCAATACAATTTTTTCCGGCGGCAGTTCCGCGGTTTAGTCTTACTTCAACGCGGCTGGTTCTACGAAATGTATAATCGGGATGCAATCTGGGCAATGAAACACCTGAACCTAAAACCCCTGAATCCAAAATATAGATTTTATGCCCGGTGCGGGTTTCCCCAGAATCGCATTAATTCATTTGTAAGCAAACTTAACAATATATGTTATCTGATTATTACTCAAACCGGAAAGATTACTAGTCGGTTAGCTGAAAGAATAGTTGGAATTATACATATTCCCGCTAACCGAAAAAATGAAATATAACATTATTTTAGTTCTATAAATGAAAAAGCTTAGCATATAATTTTTGTATATATAATATTTGCTATTTTGAACTCGATAGTAGTATAATTTGATACTATGAAGAATAAAATGGATTAAAATAATAAATAATATTTCCCATAGAAAGGAGGTAGAGAATTTATGAAGAAAAATGTTCTCCTATTAACAACACTTATTCTAGTTCTCGTTTTCGTCCCAGTAGTTATCGGGCAGACGATGTCTGATGCGCAAGCGAAATTAATGGCGAAACGCGCGGCGCAAGCGGATGCGTATCGGAATCTCTCCGAGCAGGTTATGGGATTCCGATTAACATCCGGCACGTTCGTTAAAGATTTCGTTGCTGAGAATGATACGATTCGTACCCGGCTGGATACATTCATTAAAGGCATCGAAGTTACCAACGTTCGGTATGAAGACGATGGTACGTGTGAAGTTACGGTTATGATGAAACAAGCGGAATTAGAGAAAATTCTCGGTCGTCGGCTTGCTCGGCAGTATGGCGATATAATTGCTTACGGTTACGGCGCACCACCGCCACCGGAACCAGTCGCAACGACTCCACCGCCGACTGAAAAAGTCCCACCGACTCCGGAATGGGCAACTCGGGTGATTAAAGTTACTGGAACCGGTGTTGCACCGGAATCAGGGTCAGCCGCACAGAAGAAACTTATGGCGAAACGCGCGGCGCAGGTTGATGCCTACCGGCTGCTTGCGGAACAGGTTAAAGGTGTGCGAATTGATGCGGAAACGACCGTCGAGAATTTTATAACGAAAGACGATACGATTCGAACGAATGTAGATGCGTTCATTCGCGGTGCAAAAGTTATCGGAGTCCGCTATCTCTCCGACGGCACTTGCGAAGTTGATGTAGCGTTATCACTGGACGGATTGGTTCCGATAATATACCGTTGATAAAATCATTCATTGCAAATTTAGCATTTAGCATTTTAAATTTTAATTGGTAATGCTAAATTTGTCTTTGAGATGTGGAGTGCGAAAGCTTGTTTTCGCTTTGGTATTAGCCAGCTTCCTAGTGATAAAACTTATTCCGAAGCAAGCTTCGGAACATCAAAGCGGTAGCAAGCTACCGCAATCCAAAGTTCTGGGAGGTGAACACAATGAAGAAAGTTTTATTTCCATTCGTTCTTATTTGTTTTTTAATGATTTTGGTTAGCTGTGCGACTACGCCATCAGGACCGCCACCGGGACCGCCAGTAATTCGTGCAACCGGCTACGGTGCGCCGCCGCCACCACGACCAGGTGGAACCCCAGCGCAAGCACGGTTACTTGCGCAACGGGCAGCACAAGCGGATGCGTATCGGAATCTTGCGGAACGGATTAAAGGCGTTCGGATAGAAGGCGAAACGACTGTCCAGGATTTCATCACGCGCGATGATAGGATTCGAACTCGTGTTGATGCGGTTATTCGCGGCGCACGGGTTGTTTCCGCTCGCGAGTTGCCCGATAAAACATTCGAAGTTGTGGTTGAGGTGCGGCTAGCGGATATTCGCGCTGCATGTAAAGGATATTAAATCAATGAAAGGAGCAAAGTCCGAACCCCGAATTATCGGGGTAAACTTCGGACTTTGCTCCTTCAAATTCAATATAACTTTAAAAATGAGCAAGTAGTAATGTAAAATTGTTGAAGGGTACCCTTATGAAAACAATTAAACTAGTCTTTATAAGTCTTATTTTTATATCACTGTTTATTACTTTTTCATTTGCGCAGGAAACGAAAATCGTAATTGCTGAAGGTCGCGCGGCAGGAACAGATTTAAAAGCGAAAGATAAAGCGGTTCACGATGCGCTACGGAACGCAGTTGAACAAGGGGTCGGGGTCGTACTCGCGTCAACCAGTGCGGTGAAAGATTTTAAATTATTAAACGACCTGATTATCACGCAAACTGCCGGTTATGTTCAATCATATGAACTGCTTGAAGAGGGGAAAGAAGCTGGAGAATATTGGGTTAAAGTCAAAGCGGTGGTTTCAATCGGTAAACTGAACAACGATTTATTAGCGAAAGGGTTGATTTATGCACTGAAAGAGAAACCGCTGGTCATGGTGCTGGTTGCTGAAAAGATTGATGATGAAGAGCAGACCAGCAGTAATGTCGGAACGAAAATCGAGTCGGCTCTGCTCGAATCCGGTTTGGAGTTGGTTGATAAATCACAACTTGAACAGATTAAAGCGCGGGATATTGCGCTGAATTATAAGAATCCGGAGAAAGCGGCGGCGCTCGGAAAACGGTTCGGTGCGGATATTGTTATCGTTGGTGAAGCGAATGCGGAATCGGCAGGAACAGATGTTGTTTATGGTGAAACGCTTTATTTCTATACTGCGAATATTGATGTTAAAGCGGTTAGAGCTGATACCGGTACTATTCTTGCAGTAGATAGCTATACTGCAAAAAAAGGCGCTAGCGGACCGAAACCTGCAGCTCGTGCTGCGTTTAATATGGCGGGATCGAAACTCGCGCCGCAGATTGTTAATAAACTATTCGACCGATGGCGGAAAGAAGTATATAACCAGACGGATTATCAATTAGTCGTAAGTTCGCCGAGTTTGCAGAAATTAACCGCATTTGAAACGGCATTGAAGAAAATATCGAATATCCAGAATGTATACCGCCGATTGTTCTTTAACAATATCGGGATATTAAATGTCGATTATTCAGGAACGGTAAGCCAGCTCGAATCGGACTTAACCACCATGCAGAACCCGAAAGTCGAGATAACCAGTACCACGCAAAATAGACTAGATATAAAAATCAAATAAACCACCAAGGCACCAAGAAATAATATCATTATATATCCACCCTTTGTGACTTGGTGTCTTGGTGGTAATAATATGAAGATTACTTTTTCAGCATTTATCACGATTCTTCTATTAGGGTTCATTATTGAATTTGGTTTTGCAATAGCGCAACCGATATCGAAAGTTGAAAAAGTACTTACTATTCGTTCTTGCGATGAAATCAGGGTTGACCAGAACGTTATCGTCGCTAAAGGAATCGGAAAACCGCCGACATTTTCCGTTAGTTCAGCGCAAGCGAAATTAATGGCACGGCGGGCTGCAATTGTAGTTGCGCAACGGAATTTAGCAAAGGTAGTCGGAAAAGTAATTAAGGAAAGCAAAGGGCAGGTTAGCCGAACGAAAGTTAAAGCGTTTCTTCGCGGTTTTCGAATTCGTGAAATTCGCGAATTACCAAACGGTTGTATCGAAGCGACACTCGAACTTCCACTGAATGGCAAATCTAGTTTAGCTACTACCCTTGGATATGATAAAATCGTAGTACATTAAACGAGAAACAATACTTTTACCGCAGAGAACGCAGAACCCGCAGAGATTTGGAAGCAATATAATAATCCTCTGCGATCTCAGTGCGCTCGGCGGTTATTTTTTTATTATGCTACTTGACTACCATAGTCATACCAACCTAACTCGGACTAACCATGCGGTCGGTTCGATGGAAGAGTATGTCGAACAGGCAGTAGCGCGCGGATTAACGGAATTCGGATTCTCAGAACATCTATTTATTTCCCAGATGAACGATATAGCTGCGGATGATAAGAAATTTGAACCGTTAATCCAACTATTTAATACTTACACGGCTAAGATTGAAGAGTTGCGGGAACGATATTATCCTCGGATTATCCTGAAAAGCGGGATTGAAATAGACTATGCCCCTGACCATACTCCATTACTTCAAAAAATACTCGCTGGATATTCTTTTGACTATATTATCGGGTCAATCCACTATTTAGAGGGCTGGGGATTTGATAATCCGAATGAAATAGCCGGATATACTACTCGCGATATCAATCAGATTTATCTGCAATATTTAGCAGAACTTGAACGCTGCGCACAGTCCGGTCTGGTTGATATCATTGGACATCTGGATTTAGTGAAAATATTCGGATATCGTCCGACCAAGGATGTTATGAGCGCAGTTGAACAAACGGTTAAAACGATTGCAAGAATGAATCTGACGGTTGAAATTAATACTGCCGGATTACGGAAACCAGTTCGCGAAATTTATCCGCACGCTGATTGGCTTCAACTCTGTTATCATTATAGGATTCCAATAACACTTGGTTCAGATGCACATCAACCGAAAGATGTCGGCGCAGATTTAGAGCAAGCAGTAGCGTTAGCGAAATCCGTTGGATATACCCAACTCGCTACGTATACCCAGCGGAATAGAACACTGGTTCCTTTAGAATAACAGGTAAGTTATTAAATAAGTTATATGTGGTTTATAAAATGCCAAATGTCAAGCCTCACTTAGATAAAGGTTTGATTGTCGGATTTAACCATTTAACTTTTGGATTGTGACATTTGGATGTAAATAGTCCCATATTATTATTGCGCTTAATCTAATTCATCTAACGCATGACTTTCAAACCACCGAAATCGCTTACCGCGGATATCATCCTATTAATCGCTACCCTATTCTGGGGGTCAAGTTTCGTTGCGGTTAAAATGCTGGTATCCACTATGCCGATATATCAACTTATCATCCTGCGATTTGGGATTGCTACACTACTTTTACTCCCATTCGTTTACCCACAGTTGCGGAAGTTAAATCGAACATCGTTGTTACCAGGTATATGGGTTGGGTTCACGTTATTCGCTGGATTTAGTCTCCAGACCGCAGCAATGAAATATACTACCGCGACGCAAGCGGCGTTTTTAACTGCGTTAAGTGTTCTCATGGTTCCAATATTTCTTATTTTTATCCAAAAAACTGTTGTTTCTCCTCGACTTTGGTTATGTGTACTCCTTGCGCTAGTCGGACTTAGTCTGTTAAGTTTAAACGCTCAATGGCAACTCAATTTCGGGGATATCCTTGCTATACTCTGTGCGATATCATTCGCGCTCCATATCATTTATACAACAATTTATACTCTCAAATATCACCCGTTGTTTATCCTCTGGATTCAATTTGTTACGGTTACGATATTCAGTGGTATCATCTCGCTTGTGTTAATTCGAGAACCTTGGGTGGTAATGTCTATCAATCAATGGTTCGGGGTAGGATATTTAATGTTATTTGTGACTATCGGCTGTTATCTTGTCCAAGTATATTTTCAAAAAATGACAGATACGACGCGGGCGGGGTTGATTTATGCGCTTGAACCGGTATTCGCTGCAATTTTCGCGTATCTGTTACTGCGAGAAACATTACCATTACGCGGCTGGATTGGTGCTGGGCTGATATTCGCAGCATTGATTATTTCTGAAATGAAAAGAAAACCAACTGAAGAACCGAAAAACGAAAGAACTATATAACCGATAGACAACGTTACGTATTGCATTATGTTTCTCCGTTTATCCGTTCTTAAGTTTTTCGGTGTTAACGTTATAGTCTCTCCTTAACTTTCTTCCACGAGTCGGTTATCAAGAAACTTTCATCCATATTATGAACCATACGAATGAACTTCTCAAACGGCACCGAAAAACTTAACTGATTCGCACCTACACACGGCCGCGCAGAAACGTCGAATAGACCGAGAATAGCTTTAGGCTTATCCGAGATACTCTCTTTATATGGATAATAAACTACCGCAGAACAACCGGAACAGAACGGCGCAATAACCCCATACGGGTTCGGTTCATCGAAATTAGCTAACGTGAACAATCCGGCAAGTATATCTGGTGTCGCAAAAAATATCACCGCTATCGGTTCATCATTAACTTCTAGATTATCCCAGCGTTTGAATACGATATATTTCGCTGGCGCCTCAAAAGCCGGCTGATAAACCAATAATTCTTTAACCAATTCCGGCGTTTTTTTATATCGTTCTCCGTCCATTTGTCCAGGGATACCGTAGGATAAAAAATATTCGAAATTCGGCCGAAGTTGTGGCATGAACCCGAAATAGCGTTTTCCGCCAGCACACGCTATATTCTTCTCCTCAAAATAAATTGTTCTACCGGTATGCTGGACATTAACTAAATCAGTGATAACACAGCTCCATCCCGTTGGAGTAGGTGCGAGTTCTCCTATCCCGGCTTCGTTAGTATAATAAAACACGATGGGAAATTCAATCGCTGGAAAATATTTATTCCATCGATCGATAAATTGTCGCTTTAACGTTATCTCCATCGATTCTCCTCCAATCTTAATACATAGTCTAACTAATAATTTGGGATTAATAAGTTTTAACCAGTGCAATTATATCATAGCGTAAATTTATCGAAACTGCAGTATGAAACCGATTATTTCCTTTCCCGGGTCGAGTCCGAGAACGAAATAATATACTATTGCACCGAGGATACCGTGGCAGACTCCGAGCGCCCAGAGATTTGGATACCGACTATATATCCAAGAGAATGCGAATCCGATTGGGAACGCAAGTAGGACCAACCGTAAATCGTATATATGCGCTGAACAGAAGAGCAACCCTAATAGCAGACAGCGATAAAAAACCGGTTTTATCAATTCTTGTAGATTTCTATGAACTAATACTTGTAACGCAAACTGCTGGATTATACCCCAAATCGGATATAATAAACATATCATCCAGAACGTCTGCGGTAACAGATAGTGGCCAGTTAATATACCGTATCCAACCAACAATGCGATAGCTGGAATGGTGAAATATAAACAGGACCGGATCGAAGGCAGAAAATTATCACCGCGGAATCCCCAATAGGTAAGAATCCCTTTATTTTTAACTGCTTTCCAGACCACATACCCTACCCAGGCAATGATGATACTAATAGAAACTATTTTTATATCCGGAATAATTCGGATAAATTCTAATAGAACATAAACGATACTGCTAAGAATTAAAAAACTTAATTCGAAATAATTCGGTTTCATTAGTTTAAAAAGAACAGAAAAAACAGATTAAACGGTCACACCGGTTCTACCTATTTTTAACCACGGCGGTCTAACAGAGGGTTTAACGCCTTTGACGGAAAACCTCGATAACCCACAGCTACCCCCCGGGTAGAAGTTTTATACGGCGATTCAGCGCATTGGGAATATTAGATACCTTAAGGTTTCTACAAAAAGCAGTCGAAACTGCTGGTTTAATCAGAATAAGATATGATATTATTATGTAAAACTCGCTGGTTAGGATAGTGAAAAATGCAAAAAAAATATCAATGTATTATTTTATTAATATGCGGTTTAAGCATATCCGGTTGCGCAGGATTGCATACTTCAATCACGCAAAAATCTAATCAACCGAGTTCGATTATGAAATCCTATTATATAAATCCGCGAGAAGTAGAACTGAAGATAACCTATGAATTGAAAGGAATCAAGCTAGTTAATTCGGATACAGTCACGCTGTATGAATTCTCTGAAGAACCGGTCTTCTGGAAGATGGAAAAAAATCCAGGCAGACCGATTTTATTGCTCTATATTGCCCGGCAATCAGAACAACCGAACCAGCGGAATGTAGAATATCTTTCTATTTCGCCGCAACCCGACCGGATCACTGCTAAAGATATTGACGGGAACATTATTGAGTTCTGGGATTTATCGAACCAAGTCGAAGAAGGAAAAGATATAACTATCACCCGACATTTTAAGTTCATCGCATATGAAACCGCATTTAAAATCAACCCTGCGCGAGTCGGTTCCTACGATATGAACGACCCGATGTATAAATATTATACCCGAACGCAAGAGTTTATCGAGCTGACTCCGGAAGTAGTCCAATTAGCGAAGGAGATTATCGGGTCGGAAACCAATCCTTACTATCAGGCGAAAGCAATTTATACCTGGTGTATCAATAATATCGCGTATGTGTATCCGCCGAATCGCGGGATTCGGTTTTCACTCCCTCGGAAAACCGGGGATTGTGGCGAGTATAGTTTGATATTCACTGCGTTATGTCGTGCGGTCGGCATCCCGGCGAGAGTCGTTAATGGGCATTGGTGTTGTGCCGCAAAAAAGAACTATCATGTCTGGAATGAATTTTATCTTCCGAATTACGGTTGGATACCTGCGGATGCTACTGACGGTAGAACGAATATCGATGCACCTGGAAAACTCGCCGGAAATGGTGACCCGTATTATTTTTTCGGCAACCTTGATTCCGGCCGGTTCATCTCCAGCAAAGGGACATCAATCCAGCTTGAGCCATCACCGCCATGGCATGATTGGGGGTTTGCGGATACCAACCGGAACCCGATTTTCTTCCAGACCGCAGCAACGGTTTATTCCGGACTGACGATTGAAAAACAGGGAATAACTATGGAAATAATTAAAGGAAATGATATTCTCTGGTAACACCTCTTAAAAGTAATGGTTTTAGTTCCCTCATAATTCATAATTGCTTTCAAAACAAGTAATTTAAGGTTATTATTTATCCTAAGTGCTATACTATATCTACCAGATTTAACGGTAAATTGTAATGTTATAATTTTGATTTATAATCAAAATACCCCACACCCGCTGGGGAGATACAACCATGAAACCGCTATCGTCGAAACATAAAAAAATCGGAATATGGTTCCTCGCCATTCTAGTAATATATACCATTCTCGGATTTGGTATCTTACCGCCACTGGTCAAACATTATGCGCTTAAAAAATTATCGCAGGTTCTGCATCGGGAAGTGAGTATCGGAAAAATCAAACTGAATCCATATACCTATGCAATAACCATTAACAATTTCCAAATTCAAGAACTGAAAAGCCAGCGGAAATTTATTGCTTTTGACGAACTCTATCTGAATTTCCAGTTAAGTTCGCTATTCCGTGGCGGGTATGTATTTCATGAAATCAGACTCAAAAAACCATATATTAATATCGTTCGGAATCAGGATTTAACCTATAACTTTTCGGATCTACTCCCCGCCAAATCTACCCCACCGCTAAATGAGAAACCGAAAAAAATCCGATTCTCGTTGAATAATATCCAGATTAGCGATGGTATCATTGATTTTGCTGACACTCCGAAAAAGACTAACCATCGTATCGAACAGCTGAATTTAAACGTTCCGTTTATTTCTAATTTACCGGCGAAAGAAACGATTTTCGTCCAACCGTCATTTTCCGCAATCATTAACAATGCGCTGGTTACATCAGCTGGGAAAACCAAACCATTTTCGAGTTCGCGAGAAACCGAGTTTACGTTTAATTTCAAGAATATCGATATTCCGTATTATCTCGCGTATATCCCGATAAAAATGGAGTATAAACTCGCTTCCGGCTATGCGAATTTCAGCACCAGTTTTTCGTTTATCAATACCACCAAGGATTCACCCTCATTAATTGTCCGCGGGTTGATTACCCTGCAAAACCTAGAAATCCAGGATTTGAAAAGCAATCCAATGCTGATTTTCCCATTAATTCGAGTTGATATTAACACCGGCGATGTGTTCCGGAATCAATGGCATCTGAATGAATTCACGGTTTCCTTAGCGACAGTTAATGTTATCCGAAATAGAAATGGGAATTATAATTTGGAAGTATTAAAACCGAAATCTGAAAAGAAGAGCGAATCGGGCTCGGCTCAGATTAATATCGACTCGTTTCGAATAGAGCAAGCCAGAATTGCGTTTCAAGATTTTAAACCAGCAAATCCGTTCCAGACCGTTATTGAATCGTTCGACTTAACTGCAGAAAATATTAGTACTGCCTCGTCAAGTTCAGCTAGATATCTATGTTCTCTAACTACGAAAGAAAAAGAAGAAGTTACGGCTGCTGGCACCCTCATCATTGAACCGTTCGCATCACAGGGAACGTTTGCGTTCAATAGAATTCCGGTAAAAAAATATACCCCGTATTATCAAACCGAAATTTTGTTTCAAGTAAAAGATGGAACATGTCAAGTCGCTGGAAACTATAATGTTACGCAGGAGCCGACGAAACCAATACAACAATTTTCTGCGGTCACGATTACCATCAGCAATTTGAAACTAACAAAAGATATCGGACAACCAGATTTCGTCATTATCCCAAATTTCACTGCAAAAGATATTGCGGTCGATGTGCTGAATAAAACTATACTCGCTAAAGAAATAGCGAGTTCTAAAGGGAAATTAGTGGTTGAGCGATATCCCTCCGGTCGATTTTCTTTCGATTCACTATTTCAAACCACGAATCCTGAACCTACGATACCGGTTCCATCGCAACCCACCAACCTTGAACGGCAATGGAGAGCGAAAATCGAACGAATCAATCTTGATAAATATACTATCAACTGGATTGACCAAACGCTCGCACGAGCGGCAGAAATTAATTTAACTGACCTGAAACTTAATATCGCCAATCTCTCAAATGTAAGTAGTGATGGAAGAGCGCGGTTAAATTTATCGTGCCAATTCGATAAAAAAGGGAGTTTTAATACTTCCGGATGGTTAACCTTAACTCCGGTCATGCTGCAATCGGATTTAGCGTTGCAGAAACTCGAGGTGTTTTTATTGCAGCCCTATATTGAAGATAGAATAAAAATCCTAATCACTAGCGGATATGCATCTATCACAGGCGCAATAACGTATCGCACTAATCAGAACGGAACGCCGGTGATAACCTATACCGGTCAAGCACAACTTGCTGAATTCGTTTCTAAAGAAAAGTTAACAGGAGAAGATTTTTTAAAATGGAATTCTTTTGAAGTTAATGGAATCGAGTTCGCTTCTGACCCGTTTACCGTTCACATTCGCGACATCGGATTAACTGATGTTTATACGAATGTGGTGATTAATGCGGATAGTACTATTAATTTATCGGATATTTTCGTTTCGAACGACACGACACAAATTGTTACGGTTAGCACTACTAAACCGGCAGAACCACCGACTAGCAAACTGATTAAAATCGACCGGATTACTTTAAATCAGGGAAAAATAAATTTCGTTGATAAATCTATCTCTCCCGCATACACAACGCAATTTAGTGATATAACCTGCCAAATTATCGGATTGACTTCTGAATCCACCACAGCCGGAGATATCATGTTAACCGGCAGAATTGATAATACCGCACCCATTCAAATCATCGGTAAAATCAATCCGTTACGCGAGGAACTCTATATCGATTTAAAACTGGCGATGAAAAATTTCGATATGAATGCATTAACTCCATTTTCCAGTAAGTATGTTGGATATACAATTGAAAAAGGGAAATTATTTCTCGATATATCCTGTTTAATTGACAAACGGAAACTCGATTCGAAAAATACGGTTTTTCTCGACCAATTCGATTTCGGGAATAAAGTAGATAGTCCGGACGCGCTGAAGTTACCGGTTAAACTAGGGGTAGCGCTGCTGAAAGATTTAAATGGTGAAATCCATCTTGATATTCCGGTGTCCGGCAATCTTGATGATCCGAAGTTTCGTATAGGAACGATTATTCTAAAAATTATTATAAATATTTTTACGAAAGCGCTCACTTCGCCATTCAGTTTACTCGGAGCGATTCTGGGGGGAAATGCGGAAGAATTTTCGTATCTAGAGTTTGCGCCAGCTCATTATCAGATTACCGAAGCGAATATTCAAAAGCTAGATAAATTGGTTGATGCACTGGTTAAACGGCCAGCATTACAGCTTGAGATTACCGGATATGTTGATGTTAATCAAGACCGGGAAGCGTTGCGGGAATTAATGTTCTCCCGAAAATTGAAATCGCTAAAGTTGCAGGAGTTGATTAAAAAAGGCGAACCTGACCGACCGGTTGACGAGGTGGTTATTGACCCTAAAGAATACGAACGATATCTCACTATCGTGTATAAAAAAGAAAAGTTTCCGAAAGAAAAAAATATTATCGGATTAACCAAAACTTTGCCGGTACCGGAAATGGAACAACTTATCCGGCAGAATATTATTATTACCGATGATGATTTGAAACTACTTGCGGCTAACCGAGCAAAATCAGTCCAACAATATATTATTGCAACGAATAAAGTTAAACCCGAACGGATATTTTTAACCGAACCGAAACAGTTGGAACCGGAGAAAAAAGAGAAATTAAGTAATTCTCGAGTAGAATTTAAATTGCAGTAAACTTTGGAATGCGGTAGCTTGCTACCGTTTTGATGTTCCGAAGCTTGCTTCGGAAAATGTTATTATGGTTGAAGCAAGCTTCAACCATTGAAAGCGCAAGTAAGCTTGCGCAATCCAGAGTAAACAATCAAATTGCAAATTTTGTCATTTGGTTCATGCAAACGAATTGAACGGATTACCGCCTTGAGTTTTATTTCTATGCACCGCTTTTTCTTTCGAATCATTTCCATTCTATGCTACAGTATAATCTCAATTATGCGAAACTATAAATTGAATATCCTAAACATCCTTTTTCTACTTACTATTTTTTCTCAAATGTATGCGGTGCCACGCGAGATAATCAAACCGTATGGTTCAGAATTTTATCTGAATGGAACCACATTTCGGTTCGTTGGGGTTAATATTCGCGGGTTAGTTCATTATGGTTATGGTTATCCATTATACTGGCCTACTTCCGGGCATATTGACGAAAATCTCGATGGGGTTAAATCGTTCGGTGGAAAGGTTATCCGGATTTTTGCGCCTGCAGCGAATACAACACATCAGGAAAATGTCAACCGGTTGAAAACCGTTCTCGATAAAATGGATGCTCGTGGATTGAAAGCGATTATCTGTTTAACTGATGGATATAATACTGGATATTGCCCAGCAGGAGATTATAGCTATTATTCAACGCAACCCGGCGGATGGACGCTGCTCGATGATGTCTGGTTCGCTGGCGGGTTCCGAGTTAATTATCTGCCATTTGTTAAACTTGCGGTATCCCAATTGAAAGACCATAACGCTATTTTCGCCTGGGAACTCGGCAATGAACTGACTGATATCAAGAATCCGAATAATATTATCAATTTCGCGCTTGAAGTATCGTCAACTATCAAATCGATTGATACGAGCCATATGGTTACTACCGGATTCATCGGAATTGACCATACGCAAATCGGCGAAACTGCAGGGTATAACCTTTATGCAAGTCCATATCTCGATTTTATGACCCAGCATTGCTATAACGGGGAAGACCAAACCCAAAATTGGACGATCCATAGCCGGCTCCAGAAACCGCTGATTATCGAAGAATTCGGCTGGGAAACAACCTACGGTAATCGAACAGTGAACACCGTAGCGCAGATGACTAAATGGCTGGATACTCGCGGTGCGCGCGGGTTTATGCATTGGGGGTATCAAGCACAAAGTTATGATATCGGCGACGGTGATAATCGGTTTGGCATTGACCGATATCATTTCACCGACTACTCGCAAATGGTTTCGATTTATAGCTCTCGAGCAGCGCAGTTTGCAGCGATAACCACCACGCAACCAAAACGATTAACCCCGATTGGAACTAACATTGCGTTATCGTGCGCGAGTTCTCAAACAGATAGTATCTATGGTTCCGGTTGGGAAGGGTATAAAGCGTATGATGGGGTCATTAGCGGCAGTAGTAAATGGTGTTCGAACGGAACTCCGCCACCGCATTGGTTGGCGCTTGACCTCGGCCAACCGCGGTGGGTTAGCGGATTCACTGTTCAAATGCCGGGAGCAGCAGGTGAATGGATTATATACAATTTCAAAAATTTCCAAATTCAATCCGGAACATCTTTGAACGGACCGTGGACAACCGAGTTTACGGTGGATAATTCACCGCAGTTCAGTTCGGTTAACTGCCTCTACAATACCCCGAAGCAACTTCGATTCATTCGGATATATATCACCAACTGCGGAATTGATAACTACGCGCGACTCCCTGAATTTGAAGTCTATGAAACGCTCCCCACGGAAATAAAATCGTTCTGGCAACTCTTCGAATAACAAAATTGTTACCGAATTATGCTGGGATTACAAGCGGAGTGTCTACGAACGAGATGATATCTCGTTCGTAGACACTTCGGTATCGAACTGAAGTCAAATCTATACAGAAAGATGAACAACTTGAATTATCGTCCCGATACGAATTTTTACAAAATGAACTTCATCATTGGATAGCTACTGCCATAGATGTGACGATGTAAAGGTTAGAGAGTTGCAAGAGTAAAAATTTTTTTATTATTCGTGCTGAATAAACTGAACATAATCGCTAATTTTGCCACCGTCTAAACAGCAATAAATAATGTTTTGTCCTAAAACATCAAGGTCAGGTTCAAGATATTTTACTAATTCCTGCCGGAAGAAATCATAGAGGATTTGCGCGCCTGCATCATATCCTTCCAGCCCAACCTCCGGTTGGGTTTCTACCTGGAGAAACCAATGGGGAATTGTGGTTCCTTCGACATGCATCGAATAAATCGCATAGCCTAATAAGGGACATCGGGCAGGTTGAATTTGGTCAGATTTGAATTTTGCACTGCCACGCCGAGCGAGATATTCTCGCATAATCCATTGCGGCATAAACCCAACTCGCCATGCGCCAATATATTGGTTAGGACAAAGAACATAGCGCACCCGCGGAGTTTCGATAATCTGGCGTAATAATAAGTTCGCTTGGTCAACTCGCCGCCCAGTGGTAAATGGCCAATATGATCCTACTCCTTCACTACTCAATCCTTCGGTTTTGATGATACTCGGATTCGCATGACCACGTGGTGCAACCAACCGCCATAACCATGCTAATGCTGGCGGTAAAATATGAAACAATCCAATAATTCCATAACTTGGATTCTCTTTAGTACAAGGCGGCGTGCGAACTCCGAAACTTCGAATATCAACCGCGACTGCGCGATTAACTATCTCTGGAACGATTTTCCGCGGAATAATTACTCGCGGATTCGGACATCGTTTTCCCGGTTCATCTTCGATATGCTCCCAGATAAGCGCCCGACTTTTCGGTACCGCATCAATATTGAGAAATAATAACGGGGTATCCGGTTGCGCTGTAAGTTTTTCAAGAAACGGGTCGGTTCCATATTCGGTGATATGATCAACTCGGACAAACCATGCATCTTCTGCATCCGTCAGATACAGTTTCCCATCATCTTTCTGTAACGATGGATGACATAATGCTATATCATCATTAACTGGCGCAAGGTCGCAGGCGCGCGGTAACGATAAAAACCGTTGTTCTCCCGTAACGATATTCTGCCCGATTAATAACCGTCCGTCCGGTTGCCGATGCACATGTTCGAGCATCTCACTTTTCCCGCCGCCACTCGCTCCTTCATGCATTATGGTGATAGAATTATCATACGGCGTTATCACCTGTACCGTAGAACAATGCGCCGCAACCCAACCTTCTCGCGCACCAAGTTCGATTAATACACCATAAATTCCTTTTTTCGCACTCGGTCCCGGGTAAAGATTGTATGCAAATATCTCATGGAGTTCTTCATGGCGATTATGCACGACTATCTGTTTTCCATGAAAATGTGAATGCCGAAACGGCGGTGCAATATAAACTATCGCTCTCGGCTTAAATCGAGGCGATAATTGATTCGGTGCGATTATTCCTTGTAATAATGCTAACCCGAGCGCAAAAAACCCAGCATTATCTGGCGCGATTGCTACCGCATCAACGCCCATTTCTTTCTGTCCAGCAATAAACGCAAACACCAATAATTTCTGTTGTTTCAACCAAGCGAATGTTTCCTGCCGTAATACTTCAAAATTGTTGCCAAACAATTCGTCGAACCGTTTTTTATCTGTTGGTTTATCATCCGCAACGATTAGACTATCCGGATCACGACGGCGCATATATGGGTCAGTATAATTTGCAACGATGCCATTTCGTACTCGGTTCACAACCGCTTCAACCACCACACCTTTTCCGGGAACATCATAGGCGACTGTAAATGTATCACTGTTTGGTCCGCCGCAAGCAACATCAACTAACTGCTCGATATTCTCTCCAAGAGTCACCTGCGGACTCGCTGATAATATCGCATCAACTTCGGGTGGTAAATGTAATATCGCCCACGGCGGAGTTGCGTTAAACGATTGTAGTTTATTCGACAATTGCATAATACATCGGTTCGAGTAGATACGTTATATATTATTATATTATATCCTATAATAAACTAATTTTCCTAGGGTTACGTTCGTTGACGAACAGGTTCGCTCCACTAACTGACGGAATTAAATAGTAATAAAGGTTCAACTTTTTGTAACCAATATTGTGCCATTAACGCATGACCTACGGGAGTCGGATGGACGCCGTCAACGGCCCAGAATGATGGTGGACGGACACTTGATACCTGTTGAAATATTTTATCGAAGGGAACCAGAATCGCATTAAATTCTTCTGCTAATTTATGTACCACTGCTATTTTCGGATTTAAATCTTCTCGATATCGAATCCGGTCTTCTGAGATATGGAGAATAAACGGTTCGCAGAGCACTATTTTTGCGCCGCACTGGCTGGTTTGATTCAAAATATCCCGATATTTTACTTCAAACTGTTCAGCGGTAGTCGGGTCGTTCTGGTCGTACCGACGCCAGGTATCATTGATGCCGATAAGAATCGATACAATATCCGGGGTTAAGTCCAAGCAATCTTGCTTCCAACGCGCTTGTAAATCTTTTATTCGATTTCCACTAATCCCACGGTTTAAAAATCGAACTGGTTTTTCCGGATGCGACGCATGAAACCAACTCGCAGCAAATAATACATAGCCAAACCCTAACGAATCCGATTCATTTCGATTTCGTCCGGCATCGGTGATACTGTCACCTTGAAATAAAACCGTTATATCTTTTACCATAATGTAAAGCTAACCGCAAAGCACGCAAAGGTTAAACAAAATAAATACACACCGTATTCTCGTTACGAGCCCATGTGTGATGAATCTTTGCATCTTAGCGATTAAATATTTTTTATTTTATTTAATATTTTATTTTTCTTGCTACAACAGAAATCCTACTGGCAATCAGTGGGTGGTCAGTATGTTTCGGTGGGGACCGTTTCAATTCAAGAATTTCAAATGCTGCTGTGTTAAGTTCAGTGAAGAACTCCTTCTCCCGCGAGAGATAATAATATGGGAGCCCGTGCTGAGTCAAACATTGGGTTTGCGGGTCGAAAATATTATCCGGATTAATATAATATCGGTCCTGTAAGGATTCATTCAGCAGGAGCGCAGCTGCGACGAATAATCCTGCTGGTTTTAGAACACGACAGATATTCGATAGACATTGTTTACGGTCGGAACCGATAACCATCTGCAAACATTCGCCGTCAATAATGCAATCGAAATAATCGGTACTATAATCAGCTAACTCGATTATATTACCCAGGGAAAAGGTAGCAGATAGGCCAAGGAGTGTTTTTTTCTCTTCCGCCCAAGCGATGGCTTCGGGACTTAAGTCGATACCAAACGCTTCATAACCGCGTTCCGCAAGATACAAAACAATATTCCCAGCACCACACCCTAATTCGAGTATTCGACAATGTTGCGGTATTGAATATCTGGCAAGAAATTCGTTGATTTGAACGAACCGCATCTGATAACAATCATTCCAGCCAGCTCTCCCATCAGCTTTCTGTTTCCGATATCTGACATCAATATTGGTTCTTTGCGAATAATCAATAATCATTGGTCTATCTATAAATCACACAAACACAAATAGTATATACTAAAAGAAAGTCCATTAAAAATAAATGCTGGAAAGTATATTGCGGTAAGACAAAGGTATCTAATCTTACAAACTTTTTATTTCTTTGGCTATAATCCGGTCTTTTTCTTGTATCGGATGGTCAAACTGAATTTTACCGTCTTTAACGAAGATGATACGTTTGGCATGCTGCGCAATATCATGCTCGTGAGTAACTAGAACAATAGTTCTCCCCATTTCGTTAATTTTTTGAAATAGCGCCATAATTTGTTCGCCAGTTTTTGTATCCAAGTTACCGGTTGGTTCATCCGCAAGAATCAGTTTCGGGTCGTTCGCGAGCGCACGCGCAATCGCTGCCCGTTGACTTTCTCCGCCGGATAGTTTGGTGGAAACATGATTCAGCCGATGGCCTAATCCGACAGCATCAAGCAACTCTTTCGCTTTTTTAGTTCGTATCCGACGCGATACTCCGGCATAAATCAATGGCATCTCTACATTCTCAAGCACGGTCAACTGCGGTAATAGATTATGAAACTGGAATACGAACCCAATTTGCGTATTTCTAATTCGAGATAACGCTTTATCATCCAACTCGCTAACTTTAATTCCATCGAGTTGATATTCCCCTTGAGACGGTTTATCTAAACAGCCAAGAATATGCATTAAGGTTGATTTCCCGCTACCGGAAGGGCCCATAATTGCAATAAATTCACCCGATTTAATTTGGATATCAACTCCGCGCAACGCTAAAACTTCGGTCTGATCGAACCGATAAGTTTTATGGAGATTCGTCGCAGAAATTAGCATAGAATAGAAGATAAAAGCTCGAGTCGAAATATATAGGAATTGTTATATAAGACGATTCACTCAGTTCACAGGTTGCTTTTATTATAAAACCAAACTAACTCCCAAATTTTGAAATCCAGAATTTTGTGGTGATATTTGAATTTCGGATTTACTATTTTACCGGTCGAATGGTCGTATCTTGCATCACGGTTTCGTAGGTATCAGAAGTGAACGGACGTTTCATTGTATCCAGTCCTTCTTTAATCAGTTCATTATATCCGATAAGTTGAATCCCTTTCTTTTGAAGTGCTTGTTTGAACTGCGCATTGCAGAGCATATCCGCTTCCGCCTGCCGATGGACAGACATATTTTTTAAACCGAACGGATGAACATCTGTCATCGCTTGCATCTCCGGAGTATCCGTTCCGATATGACAGACCAAGAGATAGGTTCCAGCGGTGGTCATCGCATCAAGGAGTTTTAATCCTTCCGCTAATTTCTGTTCCGGCGGAAACGAATATACGTTCCCGATATCTATCTCTCCGAAATATCGCGAGATCCCGATCCTATATTCCTTTGCGAGTTTCTCCATCTCTTGTTGGAATTCAAGCGTTGATATCGCTGTGCCCATATGATTATCGATATACGAGATTTTCAAACCTTTTCGGAGCGCAAAATCAAGTTGCGCCCGGATTTCTTTCGCTACTTCACCTACTTTCGGTTTATGTGCCATAAATTCTTTCCGGGTGCTATAGAATTTCCCGAATTCATTTACCAGAGTCGGAACCTGGTCATAGGGAAGAATCGGTCCCCATTTATATTCTTTCCATTCGCTATTGAGCGTTAAATGGACACCAACGCTGATTTCCGGATGCTGGTTCAGGATTTCAACCGCTTCATCTATCCAGGGAGTGGTAACCATAACTGAAGCCGCAGTAACCATTCCCTGTTCTGCAACCCGTCTAAATGCCATATTTACCCCGTGACAGAGTCCGATATCATCGCAACGGATAATCAGCCTGGTTCTAGGTTTTTCAACTATGGATGTCATATTGTTGAGTTCTCCTTTAGTCATAGTTACTTCAAATAGAACACCAGATAAAATACTTAAAATTAATAAAAACGAAATAATTCGCATAAGTTTTTTTAACTCCATATTTACGATGGCGCTACAGCGCACGGTTGATATCCCTTTAGGGTTAATTTATGTCCGGCCAAAGACAAATCTAACTCTCGGCGACAGTGATTAGCCCTGCTAAGGACAATTGAGTTTTGCCCAGCTTGGAATGCTCGGAAATTGGGTCGGGTAAACCTTTCGTCCTGTTCGGTACCGCTCAATCAATACCTGAATCGATAACAGTAAGTCTTCTCTAGCGGGACTAATGTGCCAGTAGTTAACCCTTGCATCTTCAACCATGTACATGAAGGGATTAAATACCATCATTCCTTCGGGATTGACCTTCACTTATTTGGCACCAGGGATTTTCGCATCGGCTGCGAATATATGTCGGGGTCGAAATAAAACAACCTCCGAATTGCTAACTATTATTATTAAATAAAATCCTAAATTTAGCAAATGCTGGTTCAATTAAATCTAACATCCAAATTTCATAAATAATCAAAATAACTCCACTAAATTCAAATCGCTAAATACTTAGAGATTGGGTGTTCAATCATTGTTTTTCAGTTCAGTTGCTTTCAGATGCGCTTCATGAGATAAATCAAGCTTTCCAAGTTTTAGATATACATACGATAATCGCTCCCAATATTCCGGATTATCCGGCTGTCGTTCCGTTAAAGGTTTAAAACAGGTTAATGCATCCTGATATCGTTCTGCTAATTGATATGCGACTCCAAGTTCATAAAGTAGATATTTATCGTTCCGTTGTTTTCGAGCGGATTCAAATTCGGTTATCGCTAAAGTAATCTGCCCGCCGTAGTCTCGACCGCGAAGATAGAGCTCGCCAAGATGATAATGCGCATCCGCATGGTTATCCCACTTTGTGGCAGCAATAAATGCAGCTACCGCTTGCGGTTCATTCTGGATTTTTAACGCATCTTTCCCGATACGGAAATAGATATCGGCGATGAACGGACGAACCGCCCAGAATGATAAAAGGATAAATAAGATTGAACTTAGAAGATAGAAGCTAGTAGATAGGGAAAAGCTGATACTTTCAAATTGTGGTCGGGGTTTTGATGTGCTACTATCGAGGATTGGAGATTGATTGCTAAGATTCAAAATAATCTCCGGAATCGCAAGATAGAAGATAAACACCATAGCGGTTGTCGGTAGATGAAGCGGATAACTCATTAATCCATAGATGAGCAGTGCGGTAAACCCACCGATTCCCCCAAGTAAAGAGGCAGACAATAGACAGTCGTTAGTATTTAGAGATTCATTGGTTTTAGGGTTACGAGATAACATTTCAGTCTGCTTAAAGAGTATTCTCCAAACAGAAAAATAGAAGCTAGTAATCAGTAAAAGTAAGATTATAACTCCAGGTAGCCCGAGTTCTGCCCAAGTATGAAGGATCTCATTATGCGCTGCATTCGTATATTCGCCGGAATATGGTTTCATTCGCGGATTCGTTAAAATCTGGGGGGCGATGTAATCAAGATAGCGATAAGTAAAATTGCCGGCGCCGGTTCCAAAGAACGGCTGGGCTTTGATAAGTTCCCAAGTGTTCGACCAGATAACGAATCGGGTATTCCCGCCCTCTTTCCAGCGAGCGGATTTAAATGCTTGGGTAAAAATAGATTCGCCGCGACCATTGAATGGAATCGGTAATGAATAGAACGCAGTAATCCCAGCAAAAATAAGTATTAGCCAGAGCCAACGACGAATATCCTGAAACCAACCTTGTTGTTTCCGATGATAAAACATATATCCGAGAACCAGAGTCATCCCGAGAATCAAACCTGCATTTGCTCCAACTGAAAACGTGATAATTAACGCCGCGTAAATCAAGGATAAGCTGATGAACAAAAAAACTTTCCGTTTCGTTTCAGTAACACCAGCATAGTAAACAAAGCCGAGCGGAAATATCGAAACGAGAAATCCGGCGACATAATCGGAATTACCCAGCCCGGCAACCAAATATCCGCGCCAGTCAGGTAGTCTTGGTAACACTCGGAATAATGGTATTCGGTAATCTTGCAGTATCGTCCAAATAGCGGTTACTAATCCAGAAACAAGTAAACTATACCCAATTTTTTCGAGCTGTTTTTCGGTTCGGATTAGCCAAATAAAAATGAAATACAGCAAAACTAAAAAGACCCATTTCTGGATTTCTTTCGCAGCTAACTGGATGCTTGATGCATAACTAAGCGAGATAATATTGAGAACAAGAAAGACCACTAAGCAGTAAGCAATCAGCGATAAGTGCACATTTAAGATCTGATGTTTAAGATTTCTGATTGATAAAAATAAGATTAGGATAATGCCGAAATATAATAAGGTAAATTTTGGAATAAGATAGGAATCCTCAGCAAGCGGGAAAATAAATTGCGGGAGAAGGAATAATAATATCAGGAGAAGAGAAAATGATAATAACGGTTTATCCATGTAACATCGTATCTATTTTTTTTCGCATCAGATTTAAATGTGTTCCTGCCCAATAGAGGCGGTTGCAGCTCGGACAACGGCTGAATTTATCCTGCGTTTTGGCAACATAGAGCGGCAAACGATGGATGATTTCAGTTTTATTAACTGGAACTAACGGAGTATTACATTCCGCACATCGGGTGAAAATATATTGATTCGTGTTTAATTGAAATGCGGTAACTACTTCTCGAAACTGGTCGGCTAACCGTGTGCTTGAAATTAAGAAATGATTTTTCGCTGATTTCATTTTCGTAAAATGCCGATCCCGGGTTAAGATAATTCGTTGTTCTCGAATCGCTTGCGCCACAATAACCGCATCGCTGGTATGCTTGCGATATACCGTATCATATCCGAGGATACGTAACCAGCGAGCTAACCGACCAAGCATAGCATCTGCAATAAACTTCTTAGATTCCATCAAGTAATGATTACTCAGACTTCAATCTAATTCCAAGAATTTTTTCTTTGGATTTAAATTGAATATAATCGTTAGAATTTTCCGTTTTTACTCGGGCGTAATTGCTTACAATTATTTTGTTCTAAATTTCAGTTCCAAATCTACCGCACCGGTAGCCGTCTGGGTTAACGTATTTTGACCGGTAGACCCAATTAACGATAGATGTTTGCCGAGTTGCAGTTCAACCTGCGCTTTCGGGTCAGCATTTTTAGTTACTCCCATGCTATACGAAACCGTAACGCGTTTCCCTAAATCTTTTTCAACTTTAACCCGGGGTTCATTACTGGTCTCATAATCTACCCCTACCCGGTCTATGCCTACCGCACGAACCAACGGATTCCCAATAGTATTTAAAATTTCTTCACCAATATATCCTGCAGCTAATCCGTATGCAACGCGTTCACTGCCAGTTCCTGTTGCCGTGCGTAATTCTTCCGTGGTTTTTCCGGTAGCTAATAATGCCATAATATCAGATTGCTCTAATGGCGGGTCAGAAGTCAAGGTTATTTCATAATCCTGCAGCGTGCCGTAGAACCGAAGGTTAACATCCATCGTTCGGATTTTTCGTTGTGCAAATAAATCGAGTAATGGATTAAAACTATTCGATTCAAATGGTTTCGCTTCCGCTTTAACGATCTGGAATTTATATCCGCGGAAAAACACTGCGCCACCAACTGACCGAAATTCATATTCAACTTTCGGCTCATTCGCTGGTCCGGTAAGTTTAATCCATCCTTTGCCATCCACTTCGAGTAGATTTGTTTTAAGATGGAGTTTATCTTGGGCTCGAAACAGTAAATCTAACTCTAAGGGAGAAGCTTTAAAATTGGTCACGTGATTTGATTTCGGAATATTGACAGGAGATGGAGCGAACATAATCGGTCCGTTAATATCGGCTTTAGTAATCAGAAAATCGCCAGAAAAAATAGTGCCGGTAGTTGTTTTGCGCAATGATAACTGTGGATGATATACCGCTTGTAACCCGCGAAGAATAGGCCAAGTAACGTCTTGTCCTTGCAGCGTAAATACATAATTTTTTAACCGATATTCCGGCGTTAACTCGATTTCTCCTTGTAAAGTAAATGTTCCGGTTCCATCGGTAAATTTAGCGACCGGGACCAATACCCGATCATTCTGCCAGGTAATAATTACATCCTGCCCATTAACCAATGTCGGGCGAGACCCGAGTCCCCACGATTTCGCTTTTGAAACAATTTGGAATTGGTGAAAGATTGCGGTCGCAGTATGTTGTTTATAGTTCCCATTAAATTCTCCCTGCAAATAAACATCACCAGACTCCCAAAGCGGCGCTTGTTTCCCAGAAAACAGTAAACTCAAAAGATCGAGTTTTTTCCCAGTTAAAGTTAACGTAACCACTCCAGTTTGCAGATTGACCTTTCCTGTTGCGTGTGCACCGCCATCACTTAGATTCGCTTCAAATTGTGACATTTCTACTACTGGGTCTTTGAGGAGAATATTGGCGGTAGCGCGGTCAAACTGTTGGGTCCCGATATGAATCCGATCGCTGCTGAACGTTATTGTTCCCTGCATTGCATCTGATAGTTGTACATAAATCCGCGCCTGTTCCCAAAGAATCCGACCATATCCACCAGCGTCTGATTCGAGTTCGGCAAATAATACCGGCGCTTGTAACGTATTCGTCCAATGCAACGTAAACTGCGCTGCTCCTTTCGTTTTCGGCAACCATTGGGTTAAATCATCCGTATTACCTTTAGCGATTATATCAAGATGCTGGGTTCTATCGAACCAGCCGGTTAAACTCGCGGTAGTATGATTATGGGTTAAATTCGCGGACGTAATCAGCAATTTATCCCGACTGATTTCAACCGTTGCCGTAATCGAATCGATGTTGCGGTTCATAATTCGAACTTGGCTTAAACTCAGATTTCCTTTTCCCACAAAGGTCGTAACATCGAACTCAGACCCGGAAATATTCAAGCTAGCGTTAATCAGTCCGGTAGCATCGCGGAACCGGTCTGTTCCTGGAAGATAGCGAAGTAGGGTATTCGCTTGCATATTGCGAATCGTTGCTGAGAATTGGTAGCTAGATGGTTTCGTCATCCATTTAACCGTTCCCGTTAAATCAAATATACCATCACAACTTCTAAACCGGCTATTTGCCACTGTTAACTTTCCGGAATCGAGCTGGAGTTGCAACTGCAAATTTGTTATTGGAATTGAAGAAATAGTCCCATGCACCGCAGTAATTATTCCGTTGCCCTGAATTTGGTTGTTTTGATTTTCATTTGCCCAGCTAAATTCGGTTTTTATATTATCTAAACTTGCGATTAGGTCTTGAGTGGTGGGAGTGTTTCTTTTATAGTTAGTTTCAAACGCTTTGACTGCTCCTGCGATTAATTGGATGTTCCCGGATTTCCCACTGATTTTTCCGGAATAGGTTCCATCAACTACCGATACTTTTTGGTTAGATTTTGCTAGAATTAGGTCTAATGTCTGGCAATTCCCGGACAATAGTAGATTCAATTTTTTCCCGGAGATAGTTCCGGAACCGGTTAACTGAGCGGAGGCGAATTGCACCGGAAACCGTAGTACAGCAGCAATAAGCCGAAAATCTGCTCGTTGAGCAGTAATCAGGAAATGATAGTTCGGGTCTTGTCCAACACCGACGATATTCCCCTGGAGACGATATCCTGCTCCGGTGAGGTCAAGTTCAATCGATTTCTGTGCCATTTGATAACTCAGGGTACCAGTCAAGTCTGATATCGGCTGTCTATTCGCGGTTATTGAATATAGAAAGACTCTGCTGGAAATAACCGGAGCGGTAAATGGTCCAGTAATAGTTCCATCAAGGTTAAATTTACCAGCTATATTCGGTAATATTGCCTGTAGTTGCGAAACATCAGCAAGCGACATTGATTTCCCTGAAAACTGGAATGTGGTAAGTTTTTTGGTTAAATCAATGGTTCCGCTGCCGGCTAATTCTGAGTCACCGCGGGTTAACCGTGCAGAAATTATTTGGAGTTGGTTCCCTTCAAGAAATTTCAATTCCGCGTTCCCGTTTACATCCATTCCATCTCCCACTCGAAGTTTAGAGACTCGGACAATCATCTCATTTTCAGCCGTCATCTGACCGGAGAGCGAAGCAAATTGCAATCTCCCAACCGTTCCGTTATTTACAATAAATGTGCCGGTTATGCGCGGAACCGTTTTCACCGAACCGATTAACTCGAACTCTGCGGTTCCCTGACCAGAACATTCAGGGAGATTCGTCATCTGATTTAATAGCGATAAATTCAATGCGGTTACCTGAACTCGAAACCGATATTCGCTTGAGCTTGGTTTAAATAAGCCCGAACCAACCGCGGTTAATTCCGGTGTCTGAATTCGAGTTTCTTGCAGTGCAACATATCCGGTAGCTATACTGAACCGCGATTCAGCAACAGTAACTGTAATCTTCTTATATCTTCCATTCATCCAAGTTACTCGTCCGGTTCCGGTCCAAGTTTTCGGACTCGTTAAATTTCCCGTCATTTCCAATTCGCTATTGATACTTCCGGAAATTTTTGATTGCGCTTCGCGGGTAGCTGAACTCCGTACTTGGAATTTATCAAGCGCAATATTTTCCGCTTTTACCGCGAGCGAGAATTTATATTCCGATTGATTGTGCTGTAGGTCGTTCCTGCGTGTGGTCGTCGGTGTTTCCACTCTTTCGTTTTGGAGAGATACCGTTGCACTTGCTGTAACCGTCCCGCCGAACATTGAACATTTCACTCTATCGAACGTTATTATTCCAGTCGAGATACTAAACCGCATGTGGAATTCCGAAAACGGGATACTCGTATAACTGCCTTCTGGAATAAAGAGTTCCCCGGTTCCGGTAAGATTTTTTCCGCTTCCAATAATCGTAGCAAAACATTTAGCAGTTCCGGTTAATGGAATCGATTTGGAAACTGGGTGAAGTGCAACCAGATTTTGCAACGGAAGTTTGGTAGCGTTTAGTTCTAGATTAACTGTAGGTTCAGTAGAATTATAGCCAATGATAGTTCCGTTTGCTACCAGCTGGATATTCTTTCCAGTGACCCGTAGGTTCTGAACTACAACCTGTTTATCGTCTAGCCGCAGTGACCCGCGTAACTCTTGAATCGGAATGCCAGCAATAGTCCCGGAACATTTCCGAATCGCGAGATATAATTTGGGGTCGGTATAACTAATACTACCAGCGAAATTGAATTGTTCCAGCGCATAGGTTTTATCTCGATGATGTAATTCAACGGTAGCTGACTCGAGTTGAATCCAACGGAATTGAATTCTCGGTTTCATTCTCTCAGGAACTGCATGACGCGGTTGGGTGAACGTTTCGGTATATAGGATGAGTTTTGGTCGAATCAATTGTAAATGGGCAAATCCGAGATTTCCCTGGAATGCTTCCCAAAGGCTAAACCGAACCGAGACCTGCTCAGCAGTAAATAGATTTTTCAATGTTGATTGTTGCCCATTGATCGCTGAGGTTATCTGAACATTCCGAATTCGAACGCGCGAAAAAATATTTCCAGAAATTTCGCCTATTGAAACTTTCGCATGTAGATTTTTTTCTAGCTCAGCAATTAATTTCGATTTTAGATACCCACGAAACTCCGAGCTTTGTAATAAAATGCCACCTATTAGAAATACATAGCACCAGCCGAGCGCAAAACCTATTAACAGTTTATATCGTAATTTTAATTTGCGAATTTTATTGATCCTATGACGGAACATAGTTACGGTTAAATTCTAATACCCTTTGCTTCAACTTTACTCCCATGGTCTAATGTCGTTCTGAGAAGTTACAGTCAAGGCAACCCGTATTTACGATTATTATAACTGAAAACCACGAACCAAGTCGAGAAACAGTGCACCTTTAATTTCGGATTAAGTTGAGCTAATAATAGTTACGTTACCATTAAATTTCGGATAGAAATAGTATCATTGCAGATTCTACATTAGGACCAATGTATGGACTAAAGTCTAATTCTATTAAAGGTATAAAAATCCGCTTCATCAATAGAAAGGGTTGAACATAAAAGACAAATATTTCTTATGATAAAATTTAGGAATGATTAAAAAATTCAGATGTTGAATTCTCACCGCTGATGACGGATTTTTTCACGGGTAAAGTTAAGTCAAAAATTTCGACGGTGCGCGAAACACCGGTTCTAGACCTGTTAGGGTTGAAAGTCTATTAGCTCTAGTTCCAACGAGTGAGATTCGTTGAGCATAAAATGAAATGCCGGGTGAATGGTTACAGAAACAAGAGGGAGGTCCTTAGGAGGGTTGAATCCCGATTCTTGATACTCGATGTACGAAGGTTTATTCGTTCCCTACAGGTCTAGGATTCAGGCGTTCATACTTAAATAACTGAACCATCCGTTCTATAGGTAAATTCCACTAAATTTTGTATTAGGACTAAGTATGGATAAAGTCCAATTCTATTGATGAAACTTATTCTAATCATTATATCTTACCATAGGAGTTAGTCAGTCGGTTTAGTATGATTATTCCACTTGAAGAGTAAACGGAATCTCTTGGAATACTAAAGAACTTCGATTTTCTGGATTTAGGAGACTTATCCGCAGGATTTTTTGATAAAGTCCAGGACTAGCTGGTGATTTTGATTTCAATTGAAATGAGATGGTTCCAGATCCGCGCAGGTTCGAATACCCCGGGGTATGTTCTGTATCGAAATGAATCGTAGTATGATAATCATCCGCGCTTATCTCCAGAGAACGGCGTAGGTCCGCGTTGGTCCAGAACTCAGTTGCTTCCGGAAGGATACTCGCAGTAAATACTGCGGAATTTTCAGCGGTATATCGAACCGAACAGAATAGCGGATACCAGGTGGTAGTAGCAACAATAATTGTCGGTTTGGAAGTTAATAATGAAGTCGGACTAAGGAGCTGAACCTGATAATTGCGGATGCTCTCAGATGAATAAAGTTTGCGGTCTTTTGGCTGAAAGAGTTCTCGGGTCAAAATGCGCAGTTCGTAAACCCGGGCAATGTTATCTCGTTTACTTCCGTGGGTAATATAGAGTCGAACTTTTTGTGCGGTCAGTTCGGTAAAGGTAAATATTGGATTCTCAATTAGATTATTCTTTTTCCTCGTCCCGGGAATATCAATCCATTCTGTTCCGCTCCAGTATTGAAGCGAAAAATCGCGCAATAGATAATCGAACTGATGCGCTTCACCAGTATATAATTCGATGCGACTAAACGGTTTCATAGTTCCGAACTCAACTTCAAGCCAATGCGGATTAAAACTCGAATCGGAAACCCAGCGACTCGCTAGGTCAACACTATTCCCGTCAATAGCGTTTTCTGCCGGATACTCTACGAGTTGGCTATCTGTGGTAACTCGCGCGCCATTGAACGATAATGCAATATTTTGTTCAATCACTGCTGTTGATGAAATGCTCGCGGATCCGGGTTCTGATACTAACCGGAACAATTTTCTTCCAGTAATTCCTGCGATTGGCAAATTCGTTGAGGCTATCCGTCGCGCAATCGCAATCGTTTCGCTTTCTTTTCGAACCGGACCCAACCAAACTCGATAATACGGCGGGTCATCAACTATCTGCACCGAAGGATATCCAAGCGAATTCAGCGCAGATTGTATCGTTTCCGCTTCCTCATACCTAATTACGCTACCAACCTCTAGATACCAATTGAATATTGATTCAGATTCAGAACCATTCTGCTGAACAATTCGTAATACCATCGCCGGGTCTACCGTGAATGTTCCTCCTTTCCCTTTAATCAGTACCATTCCAGTTACGGTCTCACTGATCTCACCGTCAATCACTTTACCATTTTGGAGATAAACTAAATCTGCTCGGCTTATCGTACCTAACGCTAAACTAGCTAACGCAATTAGTATGATTATAACTATTGATCTTTCCATAGGACTTTTACTCAATGATAATTAATAAATTATATCACTTAATCTGTGAAAACCAAAGAGTTTAAAACCAATCCTTTCGTTTTCACCAATCCATCCTATTGATTCAAAAATTTCCAGTGCAGGATTTTAGAAAAGCTTGATGCCCGAGTTTTGAAAATTAAACTTTACTTCGAATAACGGTAGTATAAATTTCAATAATTCGTCGAGTTAATTCCCGCCAATCATAATAGGTTACCACAAACTCGCGAGCGTTTGTTCCCAGTTCTTCTCGTAACATTTGATTTTTCGCTAATCGGACTATCGCATTAGCTAATAGGGCTAACTTCTCGTCGGGCAGTGACAACGGTGCAGAATATGTTGAAGTTTCGGTATCAAATAAGTTGACCAGAATCCCGCGCTGGTTATCTCCAAGTAAATCCGGATATCCACCTACCGCACTTGCGATGACTGCCTTGCCCATAGCCATTGCTTCTAAACACGCGATACTGGTTGACTCTGCCCGAGATGGAAATACTACGATATCCGCATTTGATAAATAGTCAGGTAATTGTTCGTTTTCAATTTTTCCAAAAAATTTTACATACTGTTCTATCTCGAGAAGTTTGACTCGCTTGCGGATATACTCTTCTAATTCTCCGGTTCCAATAATATGAAATTCAATATCATCTATTTGATTCAATACCGCTGGTATCGCTTCGATAAGATATTGGACACCGTTTTTCGGAACCAGTCGTCGGGCGGTTAGCACAATTATTTTATTTCCTTTATTCTGCATTTTTCTCGGTGAAAATCGGCGCGTATCTACTCCGTTTGGAATAACGGTTATTTTATTCGATGGAACGTATTTCCGAGCCAACGATGCCATTTCATTACTAGTTGAGATAATATACGTAGCGAATTTTAATGATAGAAAGCGATATATCCACCCAAATCTCGACCGACGCGTAGACGAATCTAACGTACCAGCACCATGTAAAGTGACCACGACCGGTATATGGCGGAATTTCGAAACAAGGACAGATATGGCGGTTAAATAGGAGGTATAGTGGCAATGGAGAACATTTTTATCTTTCGAAAATTGATAGAGGTTTTTAACCGTTCTAAGTAGATAAGGAATATAAAGGAAATAGCGATACCGTTGATGGTTTGGCGATCGTGGATATCGATGAATCCGAATTTGGTCGTACTCTGACCAACCTTCAGTAATCGTGTAAATTTCAATTTGAATTCCCGCTGCTGTTAAAACTCGAGCTAAATTGGCTATATGTATTTCCGCACCACCGACTATTGGCAGATAAGAATCAGTGATAATGCCTACATTCATACATTACCTCCATTTTTCAAGCCTGTGTGCAATTGTCGTATCCGGATGTGCCATAACCCACAAATAGTAGTCATTGACCCGAAATGGTAATATTTTAATTGGAACCATACCGCACTGTATCGCCGTGTTGTATAGAGATTGTTCCCAAGGTAGTTTCGGTATAAATATTGAGTCGGATTCAGAAATCAGCACGAGGATGTCAGGGTTCTGTGCAAAAATTATCTTCGGATCACGGTTTCCAGTTAATGCTATTGCAGGGTTATTGAGCCCATAGGTATCTATGGTCCGCCACCGGGAATAATAAGGGACCGCGCCGGCATCCGCAATCGCTAGTGTCAGAGAAGTTGGGTTAGTCCGGTTTTCAAAGATGTAATCCGATTTTAGTTCAGCGAGTTTTTTGCCGAGCGTAATATGAGCGGTAGTTAATCCGCGTGCATAAGTTTGTTTGCGCTTAATTTCGGTAGGTAGTTCCGATAGAAAACCTAGTGAGATACATATACATAAACTGGATACAACTATATGCCAAACGGTTTGCTCCGAATTGATGGCTAGCGATAGATGCCGTTGCAACCAATTAGCGAAGATAACTACTCCTCTAGTCGCGATAATGAATATGAATGGTATTAACGGGAAAAAGTATCGCCAGTTAAATCCCATAATGTGTGATGGGACAGCAAAAAATACTAGTAATATTCCAGATGAAATAATTACTGGTAACAATTCCTTACGTAGTTTCGTTAATCCGATAAACAAAAAAATAGCAAAATGCAGAGTAAGATATTTTAACAAACCAAACCATGACCCTAACCCAGATACATATGGTGGTGCAGTCGTTTTGATATAAAACGGCAATGGAAATAATTGACCGTAATATGCCCATCGCCAGAGAAAATAGATTAGTCCAGGGAGAAGATAAAACAACAAACACTGCCTAATGAATAACCATCTTTTCAGGGTTGGCATAACAATGGTGATAGAACTTAACCCGGTGAGAACTAGTAGGTTGTTTTCCGGACGGGTTAATCCGGCAAAGAGTCCGATTAACGGCAAAATATAGGCAGGTTTGTCGGTCGGATATACGGTATTGAACATTAGCTGATAGAGAAATACGGTTATAAATAACGTAGATAACGCTGTTTCCATTCCTGAAATTGCATGCACTGCCGTTCCGGAAAAACAAACGAGCATAATTATTCCAAACATAGCGGGACGCTTTTTGTGGTCAGGTTCTGGCCAGATTACTATCAATCGAAAAAATCGATAGGTTATGGACAGATAAAGTATCGTAATAATTATCCCGGTTAGTTTAGAGAACAAGACCGTATCAATATTAAGCCAATGTGGGATAGTCATTAATAAGGTCCATAGCCAGCTGGTATATCCTTCAATATGCGGTTCGCCCGGATTCCAGGTCAACCCATTCCCAGCAGCGAAATTCGCGGCATATCGAAATGAGATAAACGCATCATCTGCGGTAAATTGCCAGAAAAAACATACCTGCATTAAAAAAATAATCGCTGATATTCCAAATACCATAGTTGGATATAATTTCATATTTAAAAACCCTCGCGCCTCGACTTCGACCGAGTTTATTGCATAGGTCAACCTTTTGGAGTTGGAGATTATTTTTCAGCTCAAAGTTGGGCTCACTAGCGAGTTATATCATAGATTCGAATCCAAGGACCACCACGGCGATATCCGGCAAAATTCCCATACGGAATGTAAAAGGCATCCTGCATATCAAATACTGCTCGTCCGAATCCGCTCAGTTCCGGTGTAACCGGCGCTATATTCGCAAGTAACCGTCCTGGCTGATATCCCTGTAAATAGTGCGGTGGAGTAGAATAGGGTAATGGATGGTAATCTATTACTAAAATCTCAACATTATATCCATAGATTAACTCGTCAATATACTTCGGTTGCACCCAATCTTTTTTGTTATCAGGCATTCCGATATAAACTAACTGATATTCAGTTTCATTTAATTGCGGTTTCCCCTGCCATCCGTCCATAGCAATTTTAGTCTGCGGTGGTATCGTCGCTTGAATCCATTCGCGGGCTAATGTCCGGGTGTCTTTTTGCTGTAGCAGATAATCAAAATAGCTAAGATTATATATTGAGCCGGAAAGAATAATAAGACTAACTAAAGTCGAGCTGCCATAATTCATAATCGGTTTTCGCAACGAGAACTCTGTAACCATTTCACTAATCCACCGCGCGGTTAATATGGCTATTAACGGCATTAATGGAATAAGATATCGAACAAAAACGGTCTTTCCGCTACTAATCCAAACATAATAACATATTGTTTGGATAACTAGGATATAATCGACTGCGGTTCGTTTCCAAAGTGCATAGGCAAGTCCGATACCTGCAGCCAATACATAGGGTAACCCTAATCCATGATATAGCGTAAATTTCAGATGATACCCCCATCCGAGACCTAAATCAATCCCCCGATGGCCATACCGTAAATTATGTACATTCGCCATAAAATCTGATTTGAACGTTGAAAAATCGAGTAGTGCAAATGGTGTTGAAATAATAAATGCTACCCCTGTCGCTAAAATCGCTATAGTTAAATAATAACTATACTTATTCCGTTTTTCTTTGTCGGAGATGCTCCGGTTTCTAATAACCAGATAATAACTGGTTAGTAATGCAACCAGAATCATTCCGGTATTATATTTTGTTCCGATAGCGAGACCAGCGAAGATACCGAACCAGAGAAAATTTTGTAAAACCGGCTTTCGAACAAGTCGGACTGCAAACCATAATGCTAACATAAAGAAGAACGTGCTCGGAACATCGGTTGTTCCAAAATGGGAATCGCGAACATGCAAATAAGTTAAAGATAACAAAAATGCGGAAAGTAGTCCGACCATTTGATTATACGCATCTTTCCCCAGTCGATATACCAGATATACCGTTGCAACGCTGAATATAACCGTAGTTAATCGCGCTAGGGTTACCATCGCGGTCGGCATTAATAAGGGTATTGACCAGAATTGATGCCAGCTAATATGTTGGAATAAATATAGTACAAAATAAGTTATACTATAGACAATAAACAACGTATAATAGTATAAACTCGGATATACAAAAACGTGCGGATTAAAATCACCGGTTGCTCCGAATCGAACCGCAGTCTGAATAATGTTTCGTTCATCTGGTCGGAAATCGTCCGGTAGTCCGTACTGCAAGCCAATCAGGCGAACAAATATCGCTAGCAGAAGAACTAGTAAAATCGGGAGACTCTTTTTATTTTCCTGGAATATCATAATATTTCACTATCAGATGAACAATTTCTGATATAATTTTTTTCATTATACCAATTATTGCTAAGGATTAACTAGGTGAGTATTGTAATTCGGGATTTGAGACCCGAGTAATTTAGTTTTTTCCTATCTACTTAGATCTCAAACTACGTATTTGTTTTTATGCTCTATCCTTTAATTAGTCTAATGGGTTGCCTAATTCTCATTATTATTTTAGTTCGGGTAAAGTGTGATTTAGGAATTGCTTTGCTCATCGGTACTGCAGTATTAGGAATGTCAGTTACCTTTTCATTTTTCAAAACCGGACTTGCAATTTGGCAAAGTATCATCGACAAAGATACGCTATATTTGATAGCGGTAATACTCTTAATCCAATTTTTCGGCGATTTATTGGAAAAGTTAGGGTATCTTGACCGATTCGTCTCTGGGCTTAAGAAACTTTTTGTCGATAACCGTCTAATTCTTGCAATAATCCCAGCAGTAGGCGGGTTGCTTCCCATGCCAGGCGGCGCTATGCTAACCGCACCAATGGTTGACACGGTTGCCCAGAATACAAATCTAACTCCGGAACAGAAAACGTTCTATAACTATTGGTTCCGTCACGTCTGGGAATATATTTTACCCTTATATCCCGGGGTGATATTAAGTAGCGTGATTTTCAAGGTGCCGGTACGTCAGATCATCTATAGTTTATTCCCGCTAACATTAAGTGCGATTACCACCGGATTAGTCTATATTTATGCAACGTCACATGCGGGGAAAAATATCGTTTCAACGGAACGAGAACGACTCGTAAGTATCAAATCTATTTTGCAAGGAGTATGGCCAATTCTCGTTATTGTCAGTAGTGTGCTCATATTCAAAGCAGATTTATTCACAACTCTTCTTCTAATTCTGCCGTTAGTCACCTTAATAAATCATGTTGGTCCAAAACTTGCTTGGGAAACCGCGCGAGAAACTGTTTCTTATTCAACAATAACATTAGTTTTCGGCGTTATGGCATTCAAATGGATGCTGGAAGTAACCGAAATTGTTAGCATTATTCCCGAATTTCTATCGCAACTAAACTTTATCCCACCAGCTATCATTTTTCTGGTACCCTTTATTATCGGATTAATTACTGGGGTTACGCAAGCATTCGTTGGGGTAGCGTTTCCGGTTGTACTTCCGTTTATGCTAACGCCGGAGTTGAATATGAACTATGTTATGCTTGGATACGCTGGTGGGTTTATCGGGGTTTTATTATCGCCCGTACATCTCTGTTTGATTTTAACCAACGAATATTTTAACGCAGATTTATTCAAAACGTACCGGCAAATGCTTATCCCGATTATTATCGTCACGCTTATTGCGATCATACTTGTCATCGTTCGTTCCTGGTAACGTATATATCATCTTTTTTGCTGTCGAAAAACAAGTTACATTTCCGAGGTTAAGCAAATATAATATGAGATACTGGAACCGTATGCAAGGTATATTCGCCGAAAACAATTGATATGTAGTCTTTACTCTACTAGGTAAAGAACGAACTCGCTATCCATTACTATAAATCAGAAATACCGAAAATTGATGAACTCGGCGATTCTAATTCAACCATAACCGTTACTAATTAACGATATACTATCACTTTGCTCATTATTTATCGGTTAATTTCAATTTCCTGGTCGTCAGAAGTACCGAACGCTTTATCCGGTCCCGCCGTTATGATATAGAACTTATTATTCACTAATTTCGATTGATATTTTGTTCCCCACGGGTCGTTTAACCCTGAAGAACCTGATAAACTCCCGGTTTGCTGGAGCTCGTCAAGATTATTCGGCATTCGGTTAAATCGGCTTTGAAATTCAAATACCGCATTGCGAATTACCGCAAGTTCTGCATCGGAAATTTTCGTTTTCGCGCGCTGCAGAGCCCCAACCTGAGTTGCGCCGGTTAATCCGTCCGCTGCTTGATCAATCGCAATACCGAACCCAGCCGCTGCTTGTTCTGGTGGCCGCGTTGGTGCTGGTGTATATTCTCTAATCAGATTCGAAATAATCAGTTTTCCTGGTTCCCAGAAGAAGTAAACCACCCCGCAGAGTATCCCAAGAAAAACAAGCCAACCAAAAATTTTTTTTAATGTCATCTTTTCCCCTCCCTTTATTGGTTGATTTTCCTATTGCCTATATAAACTGAACAGAATTACTCAGTTGTTTTCTTTGACCTTCGGTGTCCATTGATCATTCTATTGGGATGGCCGAATATCTTTAATTACTAATTCAATTGTTTCTGTTCCCTGATAGGAATGCAGTCGTGGCGTAAAAACGATATCGTATGTTTCCCCATAGGTTATCGGAACTGAATCCGGTTCGTGATCTACATAACGATACATCATTCCCGTACAGGAGATATTCTCCGGACTACGAATACGGAATTTAAGATGTTTCTCCTTCATTAATTTAGGTTCATCGCTTATGGTTGCGTGACGAACTAAAAATGTTGGTTCCGGATACCCCATTCCGAATGGTTCTAGTCGCGGCAGCTCTTCTTTCAGGAATTTGAATGATAATTCCGCAAGATTTACTTCTGCATCTATTGCAAGCGGTGATATCAGTTCGAGTTTAGCCATTCGTTGATTTGCTACCGTATAAAACTGTTCGCAAAATAGATTCAAGTTCGCAGGATCAACAGCAATACCTGCTGCTTTTGCGTGCCCACCGTAATTTGTCAGCGAATCACAGCACCGTAACGCGGAAATCAAATCGAAGCCATCAATGCTACGAACCGAACCTGACCAGCGAACTCCATCAAATCCTAACAACGCTACTGGCCGCTGATATTTTTCCGCAATCTTGCCGGCGACGACCCCCAAAATACCTTGATGCCAAGATTCATTCCATAACACTATCGCTCGATTTCGAATTAAATCTGTTTCCGAAAGAATTTTTTCTTCAGCTCTAGTGAACAGTTCGGATTCAAGTTGACGCCGATCGCGGTTTAACTCATCCACTTTGTGGGCAAGTTCATTTGCTTGTTCCGGACTATCGCTAAGTAATAAACGCAATGCCGTATCAGAATGTGCTATTCGCCCGGCTGCATTTAATCGCGGCCCTAGACTAAACGCTACCTGCGACGCGGAAATGTGTTTATTTCCTAATCTCGAAATAGCTAATAATGCTCGTAGACCCGGGCGGGTTGTTCGTTGCAACTGCTGAATTCCGAATTTGGTTAATAACCGATTTTCGCCTACTAACGAAACAACATCACAAATGGTACCAATAGCAACTAAGTCTAATGCATCTATTAATTCGAATTTCGCTAGTTCCCGCCGGTGCTCAACCATTGCAGAGATCGCTTGCGCGAATTTATACGCTACACCAACACCCGCTAATTCGCGATATCGTTCTGGAGTATCCGGCGCTTGAGTATGGAGAATAGCCGTCGCCCTCGGCAGAACGTCGATGCCGATATGGTGATCGGTAATAATTAAATCTATATGTAATTGTTTCGCTAATTCGGCTTCCTCAAGTGCGGTAATTCCACAATCTACGGTTATAATCAAATTGATATTATCTCGTTTTGCCTTTTCAACTGCTGTTGTATTCAGTCCGTATCCTTCTTCAATCCGATGGGGAATATAGTAGTATACTCGGTCAGTATATTTGCGTAAACAAGAATATAATAGCGCAGTGCCGGTTAATCCATCCGCGTCATAGTCACCGTAGATTAGGATAGGAGTTTTTTGGGAAATGGCTTGAATTACTCGATGCACCGCACGGTCCATCTGTGGAAACATAAATGGATCGTGTAGAAGGTCAAACGATGGCATAAGTTCTTCAGTAACAGATTCCGGAACCACAATGTTGCGATTCACTAATAGCAGGGCAAGCAATCGTGACATCCCGGTTCGTTCGACAAGATTATGAACCGTATTGGTATCGGGTTTTGCTAAAATCCATTTTCTCATAAACAACTAATTACAGTATTTTGCAAAATGAATCTTTTGTTTCGTATGTCCACCCTTGCAAGTCATCAGGAGATTTAGGGTCAGAGCCCCAGGAACTTCTATGCATCCGTTCTCCTGAGTTTCAGCTCAGGGCAACTGACACCGGTGAAGAAACTAGACCCTATTTCAAGATAAAAAGAATTAGAATATGTTTCAGCAATAGAATCGGACTTTTTTCTATACTTGCTCCGAATATAATCCAGGATTATGCAGAATAACCGTTTTTATAACCAGATTATTTCCGGAAGCGTATTATGGTAAATTTTCTGGAAATAATTCGATTGAATATTGGGTACGCAATTCAGCTAGATACTGGTTAAATCGTGCGGTAACTCGTTCGCGAGTTAACTCAGTTCGAATCTGATCACGCACCTCCCAAAAACTTTTTCCACGCGCAGCAACTTTCCCTTCAACTTTAAGAATATAATAGCCGTATTTCGTCTCAATCACATCACTAATTTCTCCGATATCAAGTGAAAACGCAATATTGCAGACTTCTGGTGCTTTTTCCAGCATCTCACGAGTAACGTACCCAGCATCACCGCCTCGAGCCGCATTCTCGCTATCCGAGAAGGTTTTAGCTATATCTTCAAACGCTGACCCGAGTTTGAGTTTCATCAACGCTAGTTTTGCTTTTGCCAATTTTTCTCCTTTTTCTTCAGCGGTTGCGGTTGTCGGAACTTTAATAAAAATTGTCCGCAATCGAACTTTTTCTGGTGAAATATAACGAGCTGAATTTAAGGTATATACCAGTTTAACTTCTTCATCGGTAACGGTAACGTGTGAATATACATGACGCAAAAGAAGTTGACGGATGCGAAGGTCATCTGCGAGATATTCCCGATATTCTTTAAGAGAAAAACCTTTTTTTCGTAAAGACTTAATAAACTCTGATTCGGTCGGATAATTTGCTTTTTCGACGGTGATCATTTGTTCAATTAGTTGCGGATCAACAGTAATTCTTTCTTTTTTCGCTTGTAAAAATAATAGATGTCGGTCAACGAGCTGGTTTAATACTTCCCGTTTTTCCTGCTGAGATTCTGCAGTTGTCGCCGTAGATAATTCCGGTCGCTCCTGGTCTTCCCATTCTTTGATAAAATCCTGAACGGTGATTGTGTCCTGGTCAATTCGCGCAACGATATTCCCTGCACATAAAGCGCACGTACTCAAGAACAAAAAAAACATGCTTACTATTCCAAACCTTGGAAATTGTTTGTTAATTCGATAGTTCATTTCTTTTCCTCTCCTTAATTTTCAAAAATTCGAATTGATGATGTCTTTTTGTATCGCGAACTCGGTGTATCGAGAAATCATTGATACGCTACTGTGCTGAATATACTTATATTGGTGGCTTACTCAGATATATATTCCGAATTTCTAACCCCAATCACTGAAATTCTTCCGGGTTAATTTTATACCGGTTTAATTTTTCATAAAAATTTTTTCGATGCATCCCAACCGACTCTGCTGCTCGTGATATGTTTCCATGGCAAGCGCGTAACGCTGCGGTAAAAAATTGCCGTTCGAACGACGCCAGAACCTTCCGCTTGGCTTCCTGATAATTTGTTATTTGGATTCCGATATCTTGTTCCGGCGATGGAAAAACTTCTGCCGAAGCAATTTTGCGACCCGGCATTTCTTCCGCACCGAGGTAAAAATCCGCTGGTTCTAACTGTTCCTTCTGACATAAAACCACAGCGCGCTCGATTAAATTCTCTAATTCACGAACATTTCCCGGAAATGAATGGAACTTTAGCAATTTGATTACTTCCGGCGAAATTCGACTGATTTTTTTCCCTGTTTTTTCACAGAATTTCCGTAGAAAATATTCCGCTAGTAACGGTATATCTTCCCGTCGTTCACGTAACGGTGGAATATGAATTGGAACAATATTTAAACGAAAATATAAATCTTCACGAAACGTTCCCCGATTAACCAATTCTCGCAGCGGACGATTGGTTGCGGCAATAACTCGCACATCAACCTTTTTCGGCATAGTTCCTCCTACGGGTTCAAACTCTCGTTCCTGCAGAACGCGTAATAATTTCGATTGCAATGCTAAACTCATATCGCCTATCTCATCGAGAAAAATGGTGCTTTTATCCGCAAGTTCGAATTTGCCAGGACGAGTTGAGATGGCATCGGTAAACGCACCGCGTATATGACCGAATAGTTCACTTTCCAACAACGTATCTGGTATCGCAACGCAATTCACTTTTATCATTGGCATTCCGGCACGTGGACTTGATTCATGAATAGCTCGAGCTACTAGTTCCTTCCCGGTCCCACTTTCGCCGGTAATTAAAACGGTACTCGACGTCGGAGCAACCCGGCGGATAAGCTCAAATACCTGCTGCATTGCCGGACTCGTTCCGATAATTTGTTTAAACGGATGCTGCTGGTTAATTTCCTGCCGTAAATATTGATTCTCAATAAGCAGCCGCCGCCATTGAATTGCTTTCGCTACAGTTAACTCAACAGTATCGAGTTTATCAAATGGTTTAAGTAAATAATCGAATGCCCCTTCACGCAAAGCGGTAATTGCAGATTCTACCGTGGCAAATGCTGTCATCAAAATCACGGGAATAGTTACATCAATCTCTTTAATCGTTTTCAATAAATCTAAACCATTCATTCCTGGCATGCGAATATCCGATACGACTAAATCTACAGTGGTCTGTTTTAATACCACAAGTGCTTGTTCTGCGTTGTGGGCAATCTTAACTTCGTATCCTTTTTGTTCTAAAGCCATTTGCAGAACTTCGCAAAGTCGAATTTCATCATCAATAATCAAAATCGTAAACATATTTTTTTACCGGAAGCAAGATTTATGATCAAAAGAGATGCGATTTCTTCCATCTCAACTCTCACGCCTAACCAATGGCAAATAAACCGTAAACGTCGTGCCTCTATTCGGTTCAGAACTTACCTCGATTCTGCCGCCATGCGTTTCAATAATCTGATGTGCAATTGCAAGTCCTAATCCAGTACCTTCCTCTTTGGTCGTAAAAAACGGGTCGAATATCTTTGATTGATTTGCATGCGGTATTCCAACGCCTTGGTCTGAAAATGATACGCCGACTTCGGTAACATTCGCACGAAATGCAGTTATAGTTAATTTCCCACCGCTAGGCATCGCTTGACATGCGTTCAAAATCAGATTCAGAAACACTTGCTGGATTTGTTGCAAATCAACTGAAAGATAATCTTCGGCACTAGTCTGATTGTGCCATTCGATTTGATACGCTTGTTTAACCAACTGACTCCGCGCTAATGTGAGTGTTCGGTCAATAATTGTTTCCACGTTACATTGTACCATATTTGGAGGACGTGGTTTTGCAAAAGTTAAAAAATCCGTAATCAATAAGTTTACTCGATTAGCCTCATCAAGAATATAATATTGGATTTGTTTATATTCCGATGTTTGCGGATCAAATTTTCGTTGAATTAATTCAGCTGCATTTTTGATAATCGTTAACGGATTTCGAATCTCGTGCGCTAACCCTGCGGAAAGCTGGCCGAGCGCTGCCAGTTTATCTTTCAATCGGAGTTGCTCTTCAATCAGGCGATGTTCATATAGTTTTTGTGCCATATGATTAAATGTACTGGCTAATTCACCGAGTTCATCGCGTGAACGAATTGGAATTCTTTGTTCAAAATTTCCTGCAGCAATTTGTTCGGCACCTCCAGCAAGTTCCCGAATCGGTTTAGAAAATCCACGTGCCATAAACCATGCAATAATAATTGCAAAAATTCCACCGGAAACTATCGTAACAAAATAGAACATATTCCGATATTTATTCCATAATTTATCAATCGGCTGTTGGGGTAATCCAAGAAAAACCACTGCGTTCGTTTCGCCGCGAGAACTTTTCAACGGGATAAACAATGCTTGGTATTGAATGTCAGAAATTAGGAATTCTGTTGCATAATACGAAAGACCTTGGTGAACCAGTCGATTCAATAGTTGGGTTGAAGCGATTTTCTTAAATGCAGCACTATCTATCGGGAAAACTGCTGCATTTACTCCACTCGTTGCCATGATACCTTCAGCAATATTCTTTTCAAATTGATACCCAACCCGAACTCCACCAAGGAGTTTTCCGTTATACTCAATTTTGTATACGGTCACCATCATCAGCCCACGACGAGGTTCAATTGCTGGAGGTAGATACCCTTGCCAAACAGGGTTACTAACCTGCTGGATTTTATTTCCTTTCGGAAAAAAATCCGATTGTAATTGCGCTGGATTTAAATAAACCACTTCATGAACTCCGATACGTTCTAGTACCTGCTTAAATTCACGTTCTAGCATCAATTTATCTCTATTTCGAATCGCCTTAATCACCTGTGGATTCGATGCTAGCAGCCGTGCCGCTGATTCCGTTCTCGTTAAATACCGTTTTTTGCTCTGCTCAATAAACGGAATAGTAGAAGTTAGTTGATTATACACTGCGGTACGCAAGAGACGAATATTAACGGTAATTGCTAAATAAACCGCGATAACCATTGGGATGATGCTAACGATTACAAAGGCGATACTTAGTTTGGTTCTTATCTTCATCTACAATCTGTTAAATGGTTAGGTAAGTTAAATGAGTTTTTACAATGAATATCAGGAAATCAGGATTCCTGATATAGATTCAATTATTAATTTAATCTCAAACGCGTATCGGCTTCGCATTATGCGGATGCAAGAAATATTTGTATTAGTACTTCGTACGCAGTTCTTGCTTTTTTATCTACCGCCCCAATGGAGTTTGGTACGTAAAACTTCAAAATAACTTTTATTCACTGGCATAATCAAATTGACTGATTCTTTTGCTTTCTTCACGAGAACATACTGTTTCGCTAAAAGCGGAATTCCTTCTTGTCCATCAAGCGTTAAATAAACCGCTTGTTCCGGAGTATGCACTGCAATAGAAATCTCGTCATTTGCAGAAATGATCAGCGGTCGGTTACTTAATGTATGGGGACATATTGGAGTAATCACAATCGCTTGTTGGTTCGGATGTACAATCGGTCCTCCGGCAGATAATGAATGTGCTGTGGTCCCGGTCGGAGTTGCAATAATCACACCATCAGCTTGATATCGAGCAACAAACTCCTCGTTGATATATATGGTCAACTCTATAATTCGCGCAAGCGCTTCTTTCGTGATGACGATATCATTCAATGCCAGGAAAGATTGAGCTGAAAAACAGGTATTCGGATGAACAGATGACAAAATCTTTTTCTTCCTAGCGCTGATTTGCTGAACTTCTGGTTCGGTTTGTACAATTTTGGCTGTAAGCATCATCCGTGGTTGGAGTTGATACTTTTTGCGCAAAACAAGTTCTAAGGTCGGTTCTAATTCAGTAACGGCAACGTTCGCTAGAAAACCAAGAGAACCGAGATTAATCCCAAGAACCGGACGAGAACCAAGCGCGCGATTCCTGGCTGCATACAGTAGTGTCCCATCTCCTCCAAGAACAATGATTAACTCAGAGTGTTTTGCTAACGCTTGCAACGGAACCCGATTTTGTTGACGATGAATACATTCACCCAATCGCTCTTCAACAAAAACCGTTTTTTGCTTTTTTTCAAGATACGCAATTAACCGGCGGACAACCGGTTTCGCCTGTGGTTTATTTAAATTAGCAATAATGCCAATTCTTTGCATAAAAACAACGGCGATAGATTGATACGGACTCAAACAGTTAATGCTGCCATTTGTGTTTAATCCGCTTTTCTATCCATTTGCGTCTTCTTTACGTAAATAAAATATTCCTGATTTCCTGCGGGACCAGGAATAATACTCGGAATAGTTCCGATAACCAATAACCCTGATTCTTGACAGAATTCAACAATGGATGCAATTGCAGTATCACGCAGGGTTTTGTCGAGAACAACTCCTCGTTTAAACAACTTTGGATTTTTTATTGCTGATTTTGGAACTTCAAATTGCGGTTTAACTAACGCAATAAGTTCACCCTCTAATTTCAGTAACGGGACTATTGCCGGGATAATTTTGGTTAACGAAATAAACGATACGTCAATCACTGCCATATCGAAATACTTGAAGGACAACGAATTAACCGTATTCTCGAGTTTCACGTTCCGAGTTTCGAATTTCAATATTGTTTCTCGAGTGAGATATCGGGCATTGGTTTTTTCGAGCACGACAACCTGCGGATGGTTTCTCAATTTCTGATGTAATTGGCCTGAACCGACATCAACCGCATAAACTAATTTCGCTCCTCTTTGCAACAAGCAATCGGTGAATCCTCCTGTAGAAGCGCCAATATCAAGTACGATTTTATCGACCACTGAAATCTGGAAATAATCGAGTGCACCAGATAACTTAATTCCACCTCGACTTACATACGGAATTCCGGAATGAGTGATGGTAATTTTCGTTTCCGGGTCAACTTTCGTCCCTGGTTTTAAATTCGCACGGTTTTCGATTTGAACTGCACCAGAAAGTATCAGCGATTGCGCTTTCGTTTTCGATTCCGCTAAACCACGGTCAACTAACAGTTGGTCTAAGCGAATAGTTTTATTCCCAGCCATATATTACAATGATACCATAAATACCGTATCTATTTCGAATTTTATGCGTTATACCTTTCTCTGGAAATCCTAATTCGGATTACCTTATTACTATCAATTGTCAATTGATAACAAAAGAATATTGATGTATAGTATTAATGTATTTTAAAATAACCAAAATTAAAACTTAAAATTACTTAGCTACTAGAACTTTATGCAACAAGAAGAAACACTCATTCGAATCGAGCAAGTAACGAAAATATATCAGAAGCGATTTAGAAAACCGCGACGGGCTGCAGTAAATGATTTAAGTTTATCAATTCTACGGGGAGAAATATTTGGATTTCTCGGACCGAACGGCGCTGGGAAAACTACCACCATTAAACTGATGCTCGGATTTATTTTTCCAAACCGTGGACAAATTTTGTTATTCAATCAGCCTCCAGGGTCACCTGCAGCGAAAAAACGGCTCGGGTTTCTGCCGGAACTCGCTTATTATTATCGCTATCTTAAAGCGCGTGAACTATTAGCTGCGTATGCTGAATTATTTGGTTTAAGTAAACAAGAACGAACCCGCAGAATAGAATCATTACTCGCATTAGTCGGATTAACCGAATTCGCAGAAACCGAACTACGCGAATTCTCGAAAGGAATGTTGCAACGGTTCGGGCTTGCCCAGGCTTTGATTAACGACCCGGAGCTGCTGATTCTTGATGAACCAACTTCTGGACTTGACCCGATTGGCAGAAAAGAAATTCGGGATATAATCCTGCAGTTGCATCGGCAGGGTAAAACGATTTTTTTCTCTTCGCATGAACTATCGCAGGTTGAACTTATCTGTACCCGGGTTGGGATCCTTAATCAAGGGAAATTGGTCCGTGAAGGAAAACTAGCCGACTTGTTATCTAGCGCAGGAAAATTACGGATTGAAATAGCAAGGGTTAACCCGGAATTACAACGCAAACTAGAGCAAAACCAACAACAGCTTGGTATAATCCCAAAAACGCTGGGAACAACAACTGAACTAATATTATCTGATAAATCGCAGCTCTATCCATTATTACATCTCTTGGAATCTGAATCTGCAGAACTGGTTTCAGTGAATCCCGAACGAGAAACATTGGAAGACCTGTTTGTGAAAACCGTCAAACCCCAATAAATCGGGTTTTGTTAAAGTTACATAAGGTATATAAGTTAAATGGGTTAAATTAAAATCGCAAAACGAGGGTTTTTCTTATTTAACTCATTTAACTTGGATTAAGGTATGAAAGGTATTTGGGTGATTGGGAAGATAGCGCTTATCGAAAGTATTCGTGGACGAAAAATCCTGCAGGTACTTCTGATTATCAGCGTATTAATTATCGCCTGGATTAGTTCGTTGCAGGTATTCACACTGGGGGTACAGGTGAAGTTTATTAAAGATATTTGTTTATCAGCTATTTCAATTATTGGAACGTTAATTACATTAGCAGTAAGTTGTGGCCATCTCCCAAGCGAACTTGAAAATCGAACTATCTATCCGCTGCTAGCAAAACCAGTCAGACGCGGACATCTTGTTCTCGGAAAATTTCTAGGCTCAGTTATTACCATCGCATTGAATATCGCAATTATTAGCGGTATATTTCTTGCAGTGCTGTATAGTAAAGAAAAAACGTTCGATATTCCAATGCTAAAAGCTATGTATCTCATCGGGGTCGAATTAATAGTTATTTGTGCACTTTGCATCTTCTTTTCCACCTTCTTTTCAACTGCAGCCAATGTAACAATTAGTTTCGTGATATATATTTTTGGCCATGTAAAAATCGCGTATTTAAATTATCTCGTTGAACGGATGAACGAACCAGTCACTCGCATTCTGTTAACTCTGCTTTATAATCCGATACTCCCACCGAACCTCGAATATTTTAATATTAAGGAAGCAATCATCTGGAGTAAAGTCGTTAGTTTATCGCATCTAGGATTGGTAACCCTTTACGGCTTACTCTTAATTAGCATTTATCTGACCGCAGGATATCTAGTTTTTCGAAAGAAGAATCTATAAAATCGAGCAATGCAAAATGTTAAATTAGCGATGAAAAATTATCAATTAAAATCAGAACTATTGCTCTTGATTTTACTCATCGCAGTTATTCCGGTCAACCAAATAATTCGGAATCAACGAATGCAGTTTATTCCGCAGACTGCGATATATTATGAGACACCGAAACAATTGTTCTTCGGTCTGCTCGGCGAATTTCGGGCGACCATCGCGGACATTCTGTGGATTAAAGTAGACGATTATTTTCATTCAGCTGTTTCCCCGGAAGAACATGCACGAATTCATCCGGAACATAAAGATTGGAAACCAAGCGAACAACAGCGTCATCATTCTGCAGAGGCAGAAGCAGAGTTTATGCCATTAATCCGATTTGTGACTTGGCTCGACCCGAAATTTATGATGGCGTATCAAGTCGGTGCGTGGTGGTTAACGTATAAACTTGATAAACCTGAAGAAGCGATAACTTTTCTCAAAGAAGCAATTCAGCATAATCCGACCCGATTTGAGCCGTATTATGAGATCGGCTGGATTTACGAACGAAAAAAGCAAAATGATGCAGAAGCAATTAACTGGTTCAAACAAGCAGTTCGCAATGCAACCCAACCGGAAGATAAAGTAATGTTACAAGCAATTGTTGCGGCACTAAATGAAAAGCTGGGAAATACTACGGAAGCGATCCGACTCTGGCGGGAAATTGCACAGACTGGGATTGACCCACAAGCTACCACAGCAAAAAAACGCTTGCAAGAATATACTAAACAAGCTGACCACTAAATTCGTAACGATTAACTCGGCAAGCTTATCAAGACGTTAGTATAGTTTTTCCTGTATTTTATCAGTACGGGTTTGCGGTTAAGGAGGGAGAAGATTAAATTAATCATGCCGCAATCATTAAATCAAACCAAACCGAAAAAAACACGGCCAGCGCTCCGTATCCGGTTAATGGTAGCTATTCCGATGCTAGTGATTGTTACGGTCTTTCTGACCGGTATCGTCTTTCTGAAAATTGTTGAAATCAAGCTCTCTTCTGCGTCTACTGATGCGAATGTTGTTCATACCTTATTGGATTATTTAACCACCGCGTTATGGCTCTGCGTAATATTTGCGGCGATCGCTGGGGTCATTCTTGGTTATACCATTGTGCAACCGATTAAACAGATCACTTCAACCGTAGATAAACTTGCGACCGGTGATTTATCTCGAACTATCCATATTGATACGCATACTGAATTTGATCAGCTCGGTAATAGTTTCAATCGGATGGTCAGCAATTTGCGAAATTTCGTTTACGAACGCAATAAATATATCATTGAAAGTATGGCTGGTGCTGTAGTCACGCTCGATAAATCCCGAACGATAACCATGGTGAATGCAGCAGCAGAATCTCTATTGGGAATATCCGCCTCCGATTGTATGGGCAAACCAATTGAACGGATTATCCCGATGGTATCAGATAACCAACGGCTATTAGCTTTTATTCGCACGGGATTAGAAGAACAGAAAATGTATTCTTCTATCGAGTTAGACTTGGTCACTACGGATAAAAAACGGCTCCCGATTGAACTAACCTCTTCCCCATTAAAAGATAAAAACGACCAGGTCATCGGGCTTATTCTGACCTTTAAGAATTTATCGAAACAAAAACTGATTCAACAGCAATTGCATCGTTCCGACCGATTGGCAGCTATAGGCACATTAGCAACTGCGCTGGCACACGAAATCCGAAACCCACTCGGGTCAATGCGTGGATTAGCTCAATTGCTGCAAGAGGATATTCCTGCGGATGATCAGAAACGGCAATATACAAAAGTAATCATTAAAGAAATCGACCGATTGAATAAAATCGTTGAAGAGTTATTGAGTTTCGGTCAAGCAGGTTCCGCAGGGATGGAATTCGGTGAGTTCAATATGCTGGTTAAAGAAGCGCTTGCGATTGCGAAAGAATCAGCAGCATCAGAACGAAACATTCAGGTGAACCAGAAATATGATGAGACGATTCCCGTATTTAAAATGGAAAAAGAAAAATTAATTCAAGCGTTTTTGAACCTGATTATTAATGCCTATGAAGCGAGCCCGGAAAATAGCACGATTGAAATCTCGACTCAATATGGTTTTCGTTCACCCGAATATCCAGTTCCGAACCGCGGGTTCGCTATTTTTGAAATAAAAAATTATGGGTCGACGATTGCGCCGGAAGACTACGAACGGATTTTCGACCCGTTTTATACTACGAAAAAAAATGGAACCGGTCTTGGATTATCAATTGCACATCAGATAGTTGCAGCGCATAGTGGTATCATACAAGTTGAATCGGTTCGTGGCGAGAGTACAATATTCCGCATCCGATTACCGATAATTGATGAGACTATCCAAACAACGACAAATCAGGGAAATTTGAACAGTTGAAATTTACCTTTATTTATGACGAATTTATTAGTTCACCCAAAGATTTTAGTGGTCGATGATGATGAAGATATGCGGTTTACCTTGCGGGAAGTTATGACTCGCGAAGGATATCAGGTCGTAACTGCAGCTGATGGTATTGAAGCGTTGGATAAGACAAGGGAGAGCGCATTCGACCTGGTTATTTTGGATATGAAAATGCCGCGATTAGATGGAATTGAAACCTTACGACAGCTTCGGGAACAGGATCCGGAATTAACTGTGATTATGGTAACCGCATTTGGCACTCGGGATTTAGCGCTGGAAGCAATCCGACTCGGCGCTTATGATTATTTCAACAAACCGTTCGATCTAGGCGAAATTCGAATTGTAGTTCGTCGAGCATTAGAGAAAATTCGGCTCCAGCGGGAGCTAAAAAACTTACTGGAAAAAAAATGGGAAACGCTTACCTTTGAAAATATCGTAGGAAACAGTCAGGTTATGCGAGATATCTATCGTCAAATCGAGCAGATCGCAGAATCAGATGTAACCGTAGTCATTTATGGAGAAAGTGGTACCGGAAAAGAGCTGGTTGCTGAAGCCATCCATAAACGGAGTAAACGAAGCGAAAAACCGTTTATTCGGATGAATTGCGTTGCGATACCAGAAGGTTTGCTGGAAAGCGAACTTTTCGGTCACGAAAAAGGCGCGTTTACCGGCGCATACCAACAACGGATTGGAAAATTTGAACTCGCAAACGGTGGCACCTTATTTCTCGATGAAATCGGCGATATGAGTTTAACCACACAAGCAAAAGTTCTACGCGTGTTGCAAGAACGGGAGTTCGAGCGAGTTGGCGGCACGAAAACAATTAAAGTTGACCTGCGATTTATCGCAGCTACCAATAAAGATTTGGTTACCGCGGTAAAAAATAACACGTTCCGAGAAGATTTATTCTATCGAATTAATGTCGTTCCGCTCTATCTGCCGCCTCTCCGCGAGCGAAAAGAAGATATTCCCTTACTCTTAGAACATTTTCTCAATATTTATAATCAGAAATTTAATAAAAAGGTTAAACATGTTTCGGCATCTGTAATGAAAATACTGATGGAACGTGAATGGACTGGGAATATTCGCGAATTCGAAAATGTGATTCAGCGTGCCGTGGTTCTAGCGCAAAATGAGGTTATTGATATTGATTCACTCCCATTAGGTACCATAACCTTTCCGGAACGACCACTCTTTTCAGAAGAGCTATTATTAAGTCAGCTTCCAATGCAAGAGAAAGTTGACCGATTAGTTGCAGAACTTGAAAAGCGACTAATACTTCAGGCATTAGCGACAACGTCGGGAAATCGAACTGAAGCTGCGAAACTACTTGGAGTAAGTCGAAAAGGACTGTATGATAAACTCGAAAAATACGGAATTACATCTCCATAACTCGAACAACATATAGAAGGTTAACATTACCAACATAATTTTGCATCTATAATAATCTTTAGTTAATTTAGCGAGATTATGTAACAGCATGTAAAGTAACCTATACATTTTTGAAACTGAATCTCGAATATTACCTAGATAGAACCGTTCAGCATAGAAATATTAATTACATTCAAATAATTGAATATATTATGGTTATATTATTTATCTTCTAATATATTTTCAAAAGTACATTTTGGCATAACTATTGCACTTACCAGACGAACCGTAAGGCTTAATAATTTATTAAAATTACTATCAGAAAGGAGGGGATAACTTTATGTTAAGCGTTTTCAAATCCAAAAAAGGATTTACCTTAGTAGAAATCATGATTGTGGTTGCGATTATTGGGATATTAGCCGCGATTGCGATCCCGAACTTTATTAAGTCTCGGAAAATGTCGCGTGCTAAAGCTTGCGTGTCCAACCTGAAACAGATTGACGGCGCGGTTCAGCAATGGGCGCTCGAAAATAAGAAAGCTGGAACATATACGCTTACCGCAGCTGATAGACCCGGAATTGAAGCCTATTTACGTGGTGCGTGGTCAACTTGCCCAACGAACGATTCGCCGTACGCACTTAACTTCCAGGTACAATCAAGTCCAGTATGCCCGAACTACTCAGCGACTAGCGACGAATTCTCATTGCATGTTTTACCATAGTAGTGGCGAGGTAATTGTATAAACTCGGTATTAAACTATGTTGGCGGCAGTAATATCTAGTCAGAGCTAGTATATTACTGTCGCTTATTTTGAAATCAATATTTTCTTTCCTTCCTATGAAACGAAATAAATTCGGGTTTACGCTAGTTGAAATAATGATAGTTGTTGCGATAATTGGCTTATTAGCGGCAATTGCGCTTCCGAATTTTTTGAAACGGCGAAAAGCTGTTAACGCGAAAGTTTGTGTTAATAATTTACGGGTTATTGACCATGCGGTTCAACAATGGGCGCTCGAAAATAAAAAAGCTAGTACCGATATTGTTCCTGACCCGTTAAACGATGCCAACAGCGAAATTGCAAAATATCTCCGGTCTGCCTGGTCGGTCTGTCCGACGAACAATTTACCATACCCTGGCGGATTCCAAGTTGCTTCAGGTCCGGTCTGTCCAAACTATAACATCAGCAGCGATGAATTTTCAACCCATATCCTCCCACCAGAACGATAACCAGCGATAACCATTAATGGTATCGATATCTTCTATCCCTAAAAGTTCTTCCCCATTCACTCCGGAAAAACATATTCTGATGGATTAGTAATCTGTTTGAAACGGACTCACGGGCAACTGACGGTTTTCTCTATTCGATTTTAATCGAGAGTAGCGTGGTTTTAGCCCTAACTCTAGAGTGGGTTAGTAGGAAAATTCCTATCTCACGTAATTTCAAAATTTACGCTATAATAATGGCAAATATGCTTAGAGAATTTTCTCTTCCATCAATATTGCAACGGGATTTAAGTCAATGCAGCATAATAATCCTTTTAGTTCTAATAAGCTATTTTCCGGCATTATTTGCAGGTTTTATTTGGGACGATGATGCTGTAACTGATAACCCGCTGTTACAAAACTTTGATGGACTCTGGAAAATTTGGTTTTCACCAAAAGCAAATATCCCTGAATTACATTACTGGCCAGTGGTTTATACTTCTTTCTGGATTGAATATCAGCTCTGGGGCGCGCATCCGTTCGGCTATCATCTTATCAATATTGTATTGCATGCAGGTAATGTCATTTTGTTATGGAGTATTTTAAAAAAAATAGAGGTTCCTGGTAGATGGTTTATCTCACTGATTTTTGCATTTCATCCGGTGCATGTCGAATCCGTTGCCTGGATTATTGAACGGAAAGATGTATTATCCGGCTTTTTCTATCTCAGTTCATTTTTAGCGTATCTAAATTTTTTAACCGCGTCTACCCAAAACCGACGGATTGCGGGGTATTCTCTTGCCCTCTTACTATTCATTCTGGCGCTTTTGAGTAAATCTATTACCGTAAGTTTACCGATTGCCCTCTTGCTATATCTATGGTGGAAAAACGGTAGAATTACCCGCGTGGATTTTATTCCGATTCTGCCGTTTATTGCAGTTGCCATTATCATAGTTTATTTTGATATTTGGTTTGTCAACCAACGGCAATCTCTAGCGGTGATCGAATTATCTCCAATCCAACGTGGGTATATCGCCGGCAAAGCGTTATGGTTTTATTTAACCAAATTAATCTACCCAGTTAACCTTCTGACTGTTTATCCTCGCTGGAATTTAGCGGTTGGATTATTTACCCAACTGGTTTATCCATTAACCTATCTAGTTTTTTTAGCTACACTTTATGCCGGAAAAAAATATATCGGTCGTGGCGCTTTTGCTAGTTTCGCTTTTTTTACTGTTACACTAGCACCAACGTTAGGGTTTATTAGTTTTAGCTATATGTATCATTCATTTGTGGCTGACCGATTCCAATATCTAGCCAGTATCGGACCGATCATACTATTCGGTTCGTTAGGATATAAACTCTATGATGTAACCGTAAAAACAACCAGAAAATTAATCCTACGCATCGCGGGAATCGCTATTATTACACTCCTCGGTTTTCTCACGTGGAAACAGGCGGAACGCTACGAAAGTGATGAAACCTTATTTCGCTATACACTAGCCAAGAATCCTGCATCCTGGTTAGCGTGCAATAATCTCGGATTAGCACTCGCGGAAAAAAATCAATTCGACGAAGCGGTGAAATATTATCGAAAAGCGTTGGAACTTAAACCGGATTTCGCTTATCCATATAACAATCTCGGTATTTTATTATTGAAAGAAGGGAAACTCGACCAAGCGATACCCTATTTCAATCAAGCGCTAGCGCGATATCCAACGTTCACAGAAGCGATGAATAATTTAGGCATAGCGTTAGCGTTACAAGGGAAATTGCTGGAAGCAAAGCAATGTTTTCAAAAAGTATTGGAATTAAACCCATATAACACTCGTGCGCAATATAACCTTGAGAAAGCTATTAAGGAACTCCAAAATCGAGAAACAAAAGAACCATAAAACGATTATCTATGCATATAGCTCTTAGCTGGTAGGAGTTAGTGGTTGTGCAGATTTGTTCAAACGGTCAAGTTTTTGCTTAACCTCCGGGAAGTCCGGCTGCAAGAGTAATACATTCTCAAACGCTTGTTTCGCCCGGTTGTAATCTTCTAAAAATTCATAGAGCAGACCGAGCCGAAAATATGACTCCGCACTGTTTGGTTTAACATTCGTTGCCTGAAAATATTCGTCTACCGCTTTCTGAAATTCTTTCCGTACCGCAAAATAATCCCCTTGTCGAATATGGTAATTACAGAATTGTAGAACTGCAAACTGCGTCCAATCATCATCGGATAATCCATCTTCCGGTTTCCCTCGATATCGATATGTTACCAACGGTGGACGATACTTCAATTCGCCTAACTCCGCTACTTCTATCGGCACAGTCGTTACTACCTGATAGAGTAATCCGGTTCGAATAATCGTATATTTCTGATTCAAATTCGGTTTCGGCGAAAATAAGAAGTAAATGGGCACGCGTTCAAGATTGAGGTCAATAAATTCATTCATCTTTTTATCGAGATATTCCTCCATTAACTTAACGTTATCCGGTTCAAATTCGGGTATCCGTAATTGATTCGGATTATTCTTTTTAAACTGGTCGTAAAACCACCATTTATACATCGTACTCCGCGGAATTATCGTTACGTCCGGTCGTTTCGATTCAACGATTTGAAGATATTGTACTGGAAAGATAAATGGGTCATCTTCCGCAAAATAAACCGCATTCGGTAGCATGGTATCAAGAATCGCTTGTCCTAAATCTTCCGCGAAATAATAATCGGATTTATCTTCTTCGTGATAATGAGCGAATAATATCGTCAAGGGAATAACCACTCCTACGAGGATAACGATTGAACGGCTCCGATGTAATGCCAGTGCTCGGCAATTGATTGTAATCCATCTCAATCCGAGCGCTAACCAGATTGTAAACAGCAGATACGCCGGAATAAAAAACGCTTCTCGCGTTTTGATATAGATATTATATTCCATCGGAAAATTAGTCACGGCAGCGAAAAAACCCCAAATGGTTAACGCGAGCAACAAAATGAATCCGGTAGTTTTCCAATCGGTTTTAAGCATTCGCCATAATCCGATGATCCCGAGCCAGAAAAAGAAAATCGTAAATTGGCTGATTAAAGTGAACGCAGCCGCACTGATTTGACTCCACGCTACTGGCAGCGACCGCGCCCAGCGGAATTTATGATAATCCGCGCGCGAAATTAATAGGTAGAAGTCTTTCCAGGTCTGTGGATTATCCCAATTCCGAACCGGATTACGAACCGCAACCAGCGGTAAATAAAGATGTACCGCCCAGCCAAGAAAGGCAAAGGCGAACAGGAATACCAAAACTTTCATTTCGAGCACTTTTTTCAGAACACCTTTACTCCAGAAAAATAAGAGAATGATTGGTAGATACAACACTGACGTTTGATGCACGCCGAATGCTAATCCCCAGAGTAACGCTGCGGTATAAAGATACCGCAGTTCTTCAAATTTAACGAAAGCAAAAATGGTTAGGATTAATCCGAGCGTAAAAACGGCGTTGAGCGTATGCACTTCTGCGATAACCGCTTGCGACCAGAAACTGGAAGTAAAAGCGAAGGATAATGCACCGAGAATGGCAATACTATGTTTTATCCATTCTGGAATCTCGATGTTTCGATTTTCACGAAGTAGTTCATCGTTTGGATAAAACCATTGTTGGACACGAAGGATTAATAGATAAAGCAGACTCACGGCGAGTCCTGCACAAAATGCACTCAAGAGATTTATTCGAAATGCGATATTGGCTCCTATCGGCAACCAGCTGAATAGTTTTGCACTAAGCAAATAGAGCGGATATCCCGGCGGATGGCAAATCCCGAGCACATACGCTGCGGAAATGAAATCTCCACTATCGCCGAAACTAACCGTTGGCGCTAATGTTTTCCAATAGACGATAAACGATAGAGAAAACGCTATTGCCATTAAAAGAATTATTATTTTTGTTTCTTTTTGCATAGAAAAATGCGGACTGCGCAAGCTTGCTTGCCCTTTGCCTTTAGGAAGCTTGTTTCCTTCATGATCATTTTGAAATAGTTGCGTCCTATTGTCGATTTATGATACAAAATCTATTCATTTTATTGCTCAAAAGTATACCATAATAAAGGTAAATCCGCATATCGAATATCGAAACAAAAGCGAAGTCTTTACCCCAGAGACCGCTACGTTCGCTGAGATTATCTTTCGGTAATAAACCAAAATAATATTTTCTCTGCGGGCTCTGAGGTAAACTTTTGTTTCGGATTCCGATTTTGCTATTGCTATACGTTTATGCAACTTAACATCAAACGTATCGTTATCCTTGCTGAAGGATGTTTAACCATATTGCACGGAAAAACCGCAATTGGAGTTCTACGATATCGCGGGCAGGATGTCGTTGCCGTGATTGATTCGACGCACGCAGGAGAAGATATCCGTCAGCTGGTGCTCACTTCATATCAGGTTCCTATCGTCAAAAATCTGGATGAAGCGATGCAATATGAACCGGATAGTTTATTGATTGGATTTGCACCTATAGGCGGATTTCTACCGGAAACATATCGGCATGTTGTTCTCGATGCAATCAATCGCGGACTCCATATCGTCAGCGGATTACATTACATGCTCGGTGACGACCCAGAATTTGCAGAAGCAGCAAAAAAAGCTGGGGTTAAAATCTACGATGTTCGGAAACCGGAACCGGATAATTATGTTGCGCGCGGGCTAGCGAAAAACCTCAAAGCGAACACCGTTCTATTTATTGGCAGCGATTGCGCTTGCGGGAAAATGACCGCGGCGCTCGAATGCCATTTAGAAGCGAAAAAACGCGGATATAAATCCGAATTTCTCGCTACCGGGCAAACCGGAATTATGATTGCTAATGGCGGGATACCGCTCGACCGGGTTATCGCTGATTTTATGGCTGGTGAAATAGAAAAAATCTTGCTAAAATATCCGTCGGATACCGATTTTATCTTTATTGAAGGACAAGGGTCAATCTTGCATCCTGGATATTCCGGCGTAACCTTAGCGCTCATGCACGGGAGTATGCCGAAAACCATGATTTTATGTCACGAAGCCGGTCGAACTGAAATAGATGAATATCAAGGATTTCCGTTTCCTCCGTTCCCAGAACTCATCCAGATGCATGAACAGCTGCTGAAATATATTCGTCCATCGAAAGTGGTCGGAATCGCTTTGAATACTAAATGGATGTCAGAAGCTGAAGCATTGAAAGAAATCGCTCGACTTGAACAAGAAACCGGACTTCCTACCACTGACCCAGTTCGATTCGGTGCTTCCAAACTCATTGATACTCTCGAAAAATATCTATAATTCCCCTAACTCTATTCAAACCAACGGATTTCATTAGTGTCGGCTATTTTTAACCTACGGTGAGGAAACGGAATTGAACCATTCAACTCCGTTTCCCCACCGTTCTCAGTTCATTTTTGTAATCGAAAACGAACAATAAATATGTAGAAAGATATAGGTATAACGATATTCCTAGATTCTTTTCCGCATAAAATTCGGAAAAACCATGCTATTGTATGAGTCGATAATTCTAGTTGTCTGCAACAAATCCTTCTCCTTGGCTTTTTCCTCACAAGGCAACAATTTCATCTAAGGTTGAATCGAAAAAATTATGGTTTAATGACATCATTGATTGCATTAGAAATAACCTGAAAAATCGAGTCTCTCCAACTGAAATCTACTTGCTGAGATTTAGATGAAATCGGTATATATCCTCTTTGACAGGAATATCATATTACGATATAATATTTAACCTTATCTAACTAAAAATAAGGATAAATTATGCTCACTGACTACGCGCTTCTCGGCGTGTTTTTTATTGTCGGCATTATATTCCCGATAGCCGCATTTATTACCTCTTGGTTGCTTCGCCCAAAAAAAATTGTCGGCGAGAAAACTATCCCATATGAATGCGGCGAGAAAACCATCGGCGGGTCACGGTTCCAGTTTAATGTTCGGTACTATGTGATTGCATTAATTTTCGTTATTTTTGACGTTGAAGCGTTATTCATCATACCTTGGGCGGTAGTATTCAAATCGCTTGGCTGGTTTGCGTATCTTGAAATGATGCTATTTATTGCGATTCTTATCATTGGTTTAGCGTATGCGTGGAAAAAAGGAGCGTTAGAGTGGCTGTAATCAATAAAGTAGCTGATATACTTGATAAAGTTCCCGGGGGAAATGTGGTCATCGTTCCAGCGGATTTCATTCTCAACTGGGGAAAACGGTCATCATTATGGCCGTTAACCTTCGGCTTGGCGTGTTGTGCGATTGAAATGCTTTGTACTGGCGCATCCCGGTATGATATTGACCGATTCGGTGCGGGATTGTATCGCGCAACCCCCCGACAAGCAGATGTGATGATTGTCGCTGGAACTGTAAACGAGAAAATGGCTTCTCGATTAAAACGGCTTTATGAACAAATGCCGGAACCGAAATACGTTATGGCAATGGGAAGCTGTGCAATTTCCGGTGGACCGTTTTACCATGATTCATATTGTGTGGTTAAAGGAGTAGATTTGGTGGTTCCGGTAGATGTATATATTCCCGGCTGTCCGCCTCGACCAGAAACATTGCTCTATGGCTTAATGCAGTTACAGGAAAAAATAAAAAAAGAAACGATTAGATCTAAAAAATAAAAAATTTTCTACCACCAAGACACAAAGTACACCAACAAACATTAGCAATAAAAATAAAAATTTAGTATAACTCCGCTTCGGACGGCTTGGTGCCTTTGTGGTGAAGTAGTCAAATGGAACCACAAGATATTTTAACTCGATTACAAACCGCTTTCCCGCAGACGCCATTGCGTATAGATGCAACTCAGGCGATGATTGTTCCTGCGAATAGTATTTATCCCATCTGTCTCTATCTGAAAGAAACTTCAGATTTAGCGTTTGATAGTCTGATGTGTTTAAGTGGTGTTGACCGCGGGGAAAACCTCGAGGTTGTATACCATCTGTTTTCCATGATTCATTTGCATAAAGTAACTTTGAAAGTGCAAACTCCGCGAACTGACCCGAAAATTCCGACCGTATCAACATTATGGCGAACCGCAGACTGGCATGAACGAGAAGTATATGATTTATTTGGTATCGTTTTTCTCGGGCATCCGGATTTGCGGCGGATTCTTATGCCGGATGATTGGGTAGGATATCCGCTCCGGAAGGATTATAATCGAGAAGGAATGGTAAAATTAACTAAATAATATAATGTCAAATGCCTGATATTAAATGTAAAATCAGTACCTAAGGTTAAAGTTCTAATATCAATCTTTTTAGCATTAAATCATTTGGCATACATTTGAAATTTAACATTTAAAAGTACCTTATTTGATGAGAATGACTAAATCAGAAAAAAACCGTATAACTGAACCGTGTCCAGACGTTTTGGTGTCAGATATCGAAACCGAAGAGTTTGAAGTGAATATGGGACCGCAGCATCCGAGTACACATGGGGTTCTGCGGTTACTCCTTAAACTCGATGGCGAAGTGATTAAACAGGTTACTCCTTATATCGGTTATCTGCATCGAAATCATGAAAAAATTGCAGAAAACCGAACCTATACGATGTATGTTCCATATTCTGACCGGCTAGATTATCTGGCGTCAATGAATATGAATATGGGATATTGTATGGCAGTAGAAAAATTGGCGGGAATTCAGGTTCCGGAACGTGCGGAATATATCCGCGTGATTATGTGCGAATTAAACCGTATTGCGAGTCATTTAGTTTGGCTTGGAACCTATGCACTCGATCTTGGCGCTTGGACCCCGTTACTCTATTGCTTCCGGGAGCGGGAAAAAATTATCGATTTGTTTGAGATGACTTGCGGCGCTCGATTAACGTATAACTATTTTCGCATCGGCGGCGTCCGCTTTGATTTACCGCAAGGATTTATTGAACACGCGCAAAAGTGTATCGCTTATTGTCGTTCGCGAATTAAAGAATATGAGGATTTATTAAGCGATAATGTTATTTTCGTTAATCGAACAAAAGGAATTGGCATTTTACCAAAAGATATGGCAATAAATTATGGAGTTACCGGTCCGAATCTTCGCGCCTCCGGTGTTAAATGGGATTTGCGGAAAAACGAACCGTATTCAATTTATCCCAGGTTTAACTTTAATATTCCCACCGGAGAAACCGGCGATTGTTACGACCGATATAAAGTACGGATTGACGAGATGCGGGAAAGTTTGAAAATCGTCGAACAAGCGCTAGAAAACATTCCGGATGGTGAAATTATGGCGAAGGTACCGCGAGTTATCCGCCCGCCAGTAGGCGAATTGTATTTCCGAACCGAAGCGCCGCGCGGTGAAATTGGCTTCTATATTATCAGCGATGGAACACCAAAACCGTATCGGCTTAAAATCCGGTCAGCGTGTTTTAGCAATCTGAGTGTTCTACCGGAAATTGCGAAAGGATGGAAAGTAGCGGATATTGTTGCTATTGGCGGTAGTTTAGATATGGTCATGGGCGAATTGGACAGATAAGTAAGTCGATGGAAAAGGGTAAAAATTTCTTTTTTAGCACCTGATACTTGGTATTTGGTATTTGCAATTATGGTAGATTTACAGCGATTAGCAATAACAATATTAAACCTCGTACGTGATATATGCACAGAGAACGGGCTTCCGCCAGTTTTGACGGAATGGATAGTATTCGGAACGGATGTAGCGTTTATGTTCTTAGTTGCTGGAGTTATTGCGGCATTTATTGCTATCCATGGATTTTTCGTTATCTGGATGGAACGAAAGGTTAGTGCGCATATTCAATCGCGACTCGGTCCGATGCGCGTAGGATACCATGGAATACTCCAGAGCATTGCAGATACGATTAAATTGCTGCTAAAAGAAAATATTATGCCGGAAAAAGTTGATAAACTGCCGTATCTAGCGGCGCCGGTCGTGGTTATGTTCCCAGCATTTATGGCTTTTCTGGTTATCCCATTTGATAAAGGATTGATTCCGAAAGATTTGAATTTAGGTTTGTTATATATTTTAGCTATCGGAAGTATCGCGGTTATCGGAATTTTTATGGCTGGGTGGAGCTCGTATAATAAATATTCTCTCATCGGCGGGATGCGAACTGTTGCCCAGATTGTGAGTTATGAGGTCCCGTTGCTGTTATCCGTTATAAGTGTCGTAATGATGGTTGGGTCGTTGAGCATGGTATCAATTGTTGAAGCGCAGAAATCCGCATGGTTTATTTTCATCCAGCCACTTGCGTTTATTATTTATTTCATTGCAGCCACCGCTGAAACCAACCGAACCCCGTTCGATATTCCGGAAGCGGAATCAGAACTCGTTGCTGGATTTCATACCGAATATAGCGGAATGAAGTTCGCTATCTTTTTCGTTGCCGAATATACCAATATTTTCACCGTTTCCGCCATAGCTACCACGTTATTTTTCGGAGGATGGCAAGGACCATTTTTCCCATCAATCATCTGGTTCTTGCTGAAAACATATTTTCTGGTATTTGTGTTGATGTGGTTCAGATGGACATTTCCACGTGTCCGAGTTGACCAAATGATGACATTCGGTTGGAAAGTCCTAACCCCGTTAGCGTTTATGAATATCGCCATCACCGGATTATTAATGTTAATATTTAATAAATAATAAAAAATAAATCAGATTTACCGGTTTACCGACGGTGAATCTGATGTTAACACATGAGTTTTCAATTGTAAGCAAAGTCCGAAATTCGGACTTTGCTCTATAGTCGCTATGCTGAATTATTTTATAAAGATAGTATCCGGTCTCTGGTCGCTGCTGGTCGGAATGAAAGTCACGATAAAATATTTATTCAAACCGGCGATAACCTTGCAGTACCCGGATGAAAAATGGAATATGCCAGAACGATTCCGGGGACAATTGAAACTCCATGTAGATAAATGTATCGGATGTTTAGCCTGTGCTCGCGCTTGTCCGGATAATGATTTGGAAATTGTAACCCATCGAGAAGAGAAAAAAAATGTGCTGGATAAGTTTATCTGGTATGCTGACCGTTGCGCGTATTGCGGATTATGCGTTGATCCGTGCCCAACTAATGCGATCGTTTTCTCTCAAGATTATGAATGGGCAACATATACTCGACAAGAACTATATGTTGATTTGTTAAAAAAAGGAAAAGAAAACAAACAGGATTAAGTCGTAGTAGTATGCTGATTTTTTATTTCGGACTTCGGTCTTAGCACTGGATTTATATTATGGATTTTCTAACGCAACTTAATTTAACCCCGTCGGAAATAATCCCGGCAATGATTTTTTATTCGCTCGCAATATTGATTATTATCGGAGCGATTCTCGTCGTCACCTTGCGGAATCTATTCCATTCGATTATCACGTTAGCGGCAGTGTTATTCTTCATTGCAGGGGTTTATCTCCTCTTAAACGCTGAGTTTCTAGCGTTAACCCAAATCCTGATTTATGTCGGAGCGATTGTAACGCTAATAATTTTTGTGGTGATGTTAACCGCGCGGGTCGGCAGCCCGTTAATCCGGCAGACAAATGAACAGAAATTAGTTTCATTCATTGTTTGTTTAGCGTTAGCGGTAGTTCTAATCATCATTCTGGTTTTAACCCCGTGGAAATCGCTTTATGGTGAAACCAATCTCGCGAATATAACCAAACTCGGTGAAGCATTGTTAACCCTTTATGTTTTCCCATTTGAAATAATTTCAATTATTTTATTAATCGCATTAATCGGTGCGATTATTCTCGCAAGAAAAGAGATAGACTCTTTGGGAGTAAAGTCCAATGACAAAATCCAAATGGCAAACAAATCGGTTAATCACCGAACATAATCGAAACGGATTAAATGATTTGGATTTTGAAATTTGGAATTAAACGATATATGGTTCCATTATCGCATTATCTTATTCTCGGAGCAATTTTATTCTGTATCGGGATTTATGGCGCATTAACTCGACGGAATGCGGTCGGGATTCTGATGTCAATTGAATTGATTATTAACGCGGCCAACATCAACCTGGTAGCTTTCTCACGATTTATGAATCCGGCGGAAGGAACTGGTCAGATTTTTGCTATTTTTACGATTGGACTAGCGGCAGCGGCGGCAGCTGTCGGATTAGCGATTGTTATTTCAATTTATCGAAATGCGAAAACGGTTTATGTTGATAAAACGAACCTGATGAAATGGTGATGATACTAACTAAAGAACCGAAAAACTAAGGAACTAAAGAACCCTATCGGTTCTCCCGTTCTTTCATTTGTTATTATATGATAAATTATTCTTATTTAATTCCAATATTCCCGTTAGTCGCGTTTATTATCATTATTCTTTTCGGGAAACGAATCCCGAAATTAAGCGCATACATCTCGATTTTTGCTATCTTCTGCTCGTTGATAACTTCACTCGGTGCATTCTTAGATACATTTCACGGTAGAAGTATCAATACTAATCTCCTCCCATGGTTAACCTTTGGCAGTTATCAGCTCAAGTTTGGGTTTATGGTCGACCCGTTAACTGCAATGATGCTAATGGTAGTTACGACTATCGGTATGCTAATCCAAATCTATTCTATCGGATATATGCATGGTGATAAGCGATATTCTCGGTTTTTCGCTTATATGTCATTATTCACATTTTCTATGCTTGGGTTAGTGCTCGCGAATAATTTTGCAGAACTATTTATTTTCTGGGAATTAGTCGGGTTATGTTCGTATCTTTTAATCAGCTTCTGGTTTGAACGGATTTCAGCAGCGAACGCTGGCAAAAAAGCGTTTATTACCACTCGCATCGGTGATACGGGTCTGCTCATTGGTATTTTCATCCTATTTTATACTACCGGAACACTACATTTTGTAGATTTAACCGAATCAGTTGTCAACCAAGGTGGATATTTATTAACGATCGCTGCAATTCTAATTTTCTGTGGTGCAATCGGGAAATCAGCGCAGTTTCCGCTTCATGTCTGGCTTCCAGATGCTATGGAAGGACCAACGCCGGTCAGCGCGTTAATCCATGCAGCAACCATGGTTGCTGCGGGAGTGTATCTCGTTGCACGCAGTTATATTGTATTTCATTACCACCACGAAGCAATACTCATCGTCGCTTATATCGGAACCATCACCGCATTTATGGCAGCTACAATAGCGCTGGTTCAAAACGATATAAAACGTATTCTCGCCTATTCGACAATCAGCCAGCTCGGATTTATGCTCGTCGGTCTTGGCGTCGGCGGATATACTGCCGGAACGTTCCACTTGTTCACGCATGCGTTTTTTAAAGCGTTATTATTTCTCGGTGCAGGGAGTGTTATTCACGGAACCGGAACCCAGGATATTCGCGAAATGGGCGGTTTATATTCGAAAATGAAAATAACGGCAATAACATTTTTGGTCGCTTGTGTCGCAATCGCCGGTATCCCACCGTTCAGCGGGTTCTGGAGTAAAGATGAGATTTTGCTGGCAGCGTATCGTTCGGGACATATTGCAATTTACCTTATTGCTACCTTAACCGCATTTATCACCGCGTTCTATATGTTCCGTCTCTTCTTTATGACCTTTACCGGAACGTTGAGAAATAAAGAAATCCATGCGCATGAATCTCCAAAAGTTATGACTATCCCGCTTATTCTATTAGCATTCGCTGCAGCCGTGGTTGGTCTTCCCGGCTCACCTTTATTTGGTAACTGGTTCCAGCATTATATCTATTTCGGGAATGAACATAGTGAACCGAGTTTAGTTATTATGGTTATTTCTGTTCTGGTTGGAGCTGCTGGAATTGTCGTAGCGTATTTAGCGTATGGGAAAAAACCGGCTACGTTATCTATGTCAGCAATTGCCGGTCGATTACCATTTATTTATCGCGTTTTGATTAATAAGTATTACTTCGACGAACTCTATGAATACATGATCATTCGACCGTTCTTTAAACTAACAAAACTCGCATTTGCGTTCGACCAGCTGATTATTGACGGAACGGTTAATGGGGTAGCGTGGGCAACAGTGTTATTAAGCAAACTGAAAAATTTAATTGATATTTATATCGTTGATGGCTTGGTTAATTTCACCGGGTGGATTACCCAAACCAGCAGCAGCATTTTCCGAAAAGCGCAAACCGGTATCATTCAGAACTATACGCTATTCCTAATTTTAGGGTTAGCTATAATGATTTTGATTAAATTAATTCTTATATTTTAAACCGCGAACTTCGCGAATGTAACGAACTAATAAAGGATTGAATATGCCGATACTAACCTTAATAACATTTGTACCGATACTCGGTGCAGTAATAATTCTATTTACGGATAAACAAAAGGAAACGCGCATCAAACTAATTGGTATTGTAACAACGTTCATCTGCCTCTTGCTAAGCTTGGTTATCATCTATCAATTCGATGCGCAGAATCCGGGATTCCAGATGCAGGAACGATTCTCTTGGATCCCAGCGTTAAATATTGATTATTATATGGGCGTTGATGGAATTAGTGTTCCGATGGTATTTTTAACCGCTTTGCTTTCATTTTTAGCAGCGATTGCATCTTGGAATATCAGCCCTCGAATTAAAGAATATTGGGTGCTATATCTTCTGCTCGAAACCGGTATGCTCGGAACTTTTGTTTCTCTGGATTTATTTTTGTTCTATATCTTTTGGGAAGTTATGTTAGTGCCGATGTATTTCTTGATAGGTGTCTGGGGTGGTCCACGTAAAGAGTATGCGGCAATTAAATTCTTTTTATATACCCTTGCCGGAAGCGTGTTTATGCTAGTAGGTTTTTTAGCGCTATATTTTGCTTCTACCCCACATACGTTCAGTATCCCTGAACTAGCAGCGCAATCGCAATCACTTACCACCGGATTAAACGCCGGAATTTCCTTCTTCCGATTCGGAGGGGCACAGTTAGTATTCTTAGCGTTATTCCTCGGATTCGCAATTAAAGTGCCGGTGTTTCCGTTCCATACCTGGTTACCTGACGCCCACGTTGAAGCGCCAACCCCAATTTCAGTCATCCTAGCCGGAATTCTCTTAAAAATGGGTACCTATGGATTCTATCGAATCAGCCATCCGATATTACCGCAAGCAGCACATGAGTTCGCGGTTATGTTCGCAGTACTTGGAGTTATCGGAATTATTTATGGCGCATTCGTCGCGATGGCTCAGCAGGATTTCAAGAAACTGGTTGCGTATAGTAGCGTTAGTCATATGGGATTTATTCTGCTGGGACTCTCAGCATTCACTATTGCCGGTTGGAACGGCGGATATTTCCAGATGTTCAGCCACGGTCTGTTAACCGGCGGAATGTTCTTGCTCGTTGGCGTTCTCTACGACCGGGCGCATACCCGCGATTTGAATGCATTCGGTGGGCTGGGTGCTAAAATTCCAGTTTACGCAGGTGTGTTAACCGTTATTTCACTCGGGTCGTTAGGGTTGCCAGGTATGTCAGGATTCGTCAGTGAATTTATGGTTTTACTCGGAACCTATAAAGTTTTCCCGATATATACCATTATTGCGGTTATCGGAATCGTTCTAACCGCAGGATATATACTCTATATGCTCCAACGCATTCTACTCGGTCCGTTTAATGAAAAATGGAATGCGCTAACGGAGATTAACAAACGGGAATTATCAACATTAATTCCGCTGATTATTTTAACGATTCTTATTGGGGTGTATCCTGCTCTATTACTGAATCTGATTAATCCGACCATAACTACATTGATTGCGAAAGTTGGAGGCGTATTACCGTGAGTGTAACCCAGAGTATACCTTATTTTATTCCGGAACTTATCCTGCTCGGATTCGGATTTCTCATTATTCTCCTCGATTTAGGATTACATAATAAACGGTTTATCCCGCTTTGCAGTTTAGCCGGGATAATTATCAGTTTGTGGGTATTGGTATTTATCCCTACGACTGGGGATACCTTATTCTCCGGAATGCTCGCTGGTGATGGGTTTGCGATTTTCTTCAAACTGATCTCCTTACTGATTATCGCCGTGGTTATTCTAATGTCTATCGAGTATAAACAGCAGCCGCAAAAGTATATCGGCGAATATTATGCATTACTATTATTTATCGCCGTTGGAATGATTCTCATGGCATCGTCATTAAACCTGATTATGATTTATATGGCAATCGAATTCGTTAGTCTAACTTCATATGTTCTCGTTGGATTCCTAAAGAAAGATATTAAATCGAGCGAAGCAGCATTAAAATATTTTCTATTTGGTGCATTATGTTCCGGGATTATGCTTTATGGAATGTCACTTTTATATGGATTAACTGGAACGCTGGATATTAACCAAATTGCCGTATCTCTTGGCACCGGTAGTGATTATAGACCAGCGATTTTCTTATCGTTATTTCTCATTCTCGCTGGATTCGGATTTAAAATTGCTATGGTTCCGTTTCAGATGTGGGTACCGGATGTTTACGAAGGTGCACCGACCCCGATAACCGCATTGCTTTCCGTTGGTTCTAAAGGACTCGGATTTGCGGTGCTCCTTCGGGTGTTCATAACCGCATTCGGTTCGATCAAGTCAGATTGGAGTTGGTTAATCGGTTTGTTAGCAGTATTAACGATGACTCTTGGGAATATTGTTGCGATAACGCAAGAGAACATCAAACGGCTTCTCGCATATTCAAGTATCGCGCAGGCAGGATATATCCTCGTTGGACTAGCAGTAGCAACTACGTTAGGGCAGCAGAGTGTTTTAATCTATCTATTCGTTTATTTCCTAATGAACCTCGGGGCATTCACCATCGTTATTTTCATTTCTAATGCGTTAGATAGCGATTTATTAGCCGCATATCAAGGGTTAGGACAACGAGCCCCGTTTCTCGCTGCAGCGTTAGCGCTTTTTTTACTTTCACTGACCGGGATTCCGCCGTTAGCAGGATTCATCGGGAAATTTTATGTTTTTTCTGCAGCAATACAAGCAAACCTCTTCTGGCTAGCCGTCGCGGTCGCAATCAACAGTGTCGTAGCTGCATTTTATTATTTCCGAATAATTCGACTAATGTATCTTGAAGAACCTGAAGAACGAACTCTAATCCCGCGCCCAGTTTTTCTGCAGACGGCATTAGTCATAACGTTGCTGGGAACAATTTGTATTGGTTTTTATCCCCTACCGTTAATTCATTTTATTCAAAACTGTATGCTTGTGAAATTCTAGTCTCGTGAGAACCTGTTTGGGAACAAGGTGCAGATTCGATAAGTACGTGGTACAATAAATTATGAGGGTTCGATTGTGTCGGCACCGAATCAGGATAATAAATATCTGCTATTACGTCGGGTGGGATTGCTTACCGCAATTCCCCTTTTGCTCGGAACCGGACCAATTGTTGGGTTCTATATCGGGGATTGGTTGGACAAAAGATTTAATACTGCGCCCTGGCTAATGCTCAGTTGTTTACTGCTCGGGTTTATTGCCGGAATAAAAGAAACGATTACCCTGATAAAAATGGCAATGAAAGAGCCGAAAAATGGAAATTAATTTTCTTAAACGATGCTTGTTAACCACCGCTTGGGTAACGATAATAGTTGCGCTTTTCACCGCATACTATTATAATTTTCTATTTGGGCTGGGATTAATGATCGGCTCCGCTTGGAATATTGGGAATTTCTGGTTAATCATGCGATTGGGGTCTGCCCTATTAATTAAGGAAAGTAACGACCGCAAACGAATCGGTTACTTATTAGCGCTGAAGTTTCCGGCGTGGTATGGCATCGGTTATTTAATATTACGGTACGCGCAACTACCAATATATGGGCTATTAGTCGGATTTTCAATATTATTCATTGTTACTTTATTAAAAGCTCTCGGGCTACAAATAACCAAGTCGAATGGAAAAACGGAAGAACTTAACAACTGACAACCATGCTTGCCGTTGATACCATACCGTATTTTGCAATTACTACTGAATCTGCGCACGCTCCTACTGAAAGTAGTGCGCCGGAACTCCAGAATATTATTACCCTTCTCTACCAGCAGTGGAAGGATATACCGTTTATCGGGATTCTCCATCATTGGGAAAATATCGTTTTTTCGATTCTTATAGCTTTCTGTTTAATTATCGTTGCGTATCTAGCTACCCGAAAACAAGAGCTTATTCCGAACAAACTGCAGAATTTTGTTGAATTGATTGTGAGCGGATTAAATGATTTTATCCTCGGTATTTTAGGAGAACGCGGGAAACAATATGTACCATTTTTAGGTACGCTATTCCTATACATCGTGTGTATGAACCTTGCTGGATTGATCCCGCTGATGAAATCGTCTACGTCCAGCATTAACACCACAGCCGCGTTAGCGATAGTGGTTTTCTTCTATGTCCAATATATCGGAATCAAAGAACGCGGACTCATTCGATATCTAGACCATTTGGCTGGAGAACCGAGAAATATCGTTACGATCTTATTGGTTCCGTTGATGTTACCGCTGCATATTATCACGGAGTTAATTAAACCGGTTAGTTTATCGTTACGTCTATTCGGTAATATTATGGGGGAAGATGTATTAATTGCGGTTTTTTTAGGATTAGGAATCTTCATACTCGGATTTCTCAAAATTCCGGTTGGGATTCCGCTCCATTTCCCGTTTCTCTTATTAGCTATGTTAACCAGTCTGGTGCAAGCAGTGGTTTTTAGTTTATTAAGCACAGTCTATATCCTCATGATGCTTCCGCACCATGAATAGGTGTTCGTTGTTAGACAAACAACCAAAACCTTATTTTGGTACTTGGTATTTGATACTAAGTACTCGGAGGTGATTTTATGGACTACCATGCCGCATTAGCATTAGCATTACCGTTAGGAGTAGCTATTGCTGCGCTCGGCTCTGGTATCGGTTTAGGGAAAGCGGTTAGCGCAGCTATGGAAGCGACCGGTCGTCAGCCGGAAGCAGCAACGAAAATTATGATAAATATGGTTATCGGCTGCGCATTTATTGAAGCGTTAACTATTTACGCGCTTGTTACCATGTTTGTTCTCAATGGAAAAATCTAATTGCAATTGAAAATTCTTAACCGCAAAGACGCAAAGAAAAATCGCTAGGAACGCGATGATACATTGTTATTGTTTAGCGAGCTTTGCTAACCCTTATGAACTTCACGGGTTAACCATTATTGTTTATGCAGCTTGATTGGTCGCAAATTGTAACCCAAATCATTGGATTTTTACTGCTGGTATGGCTATTAAAAAAGTTCGCTTGGAAACCGATACTTCAATTACTTGAAACTCGGCGGAATAAAATTATTGCTGAATTCGAAAGAATTGACCGGACGAAACAGGAAGTCGAGCGACTGAAACAGGAATATGAACAGCAGTTGAAAACTATTGATGTTCAGGCGCGACAGAAGATTCTTGAAGCGGTGCAAGAAGGACAGAAAATCGCACTCGAAATCCAAGAGCAAGCCCGCGATGACGCTCGGCAACTCATTGAAAAAGCGAAACAGAATATTGACCTCGAAATTGCAAAAGCGAAAGTAGAATTGCGGAATGAGATTGTTAATATGACATTACAAGCGACGGAAAAAATGATTCTTGAAAAACTCGATGACCAGAAACATCGGGAACTGATTACGCAATACATTGGTTCTCTTGAAAACATAAAAGGAACGACTAAAACACAAAACTAACTATAAAGAAACCATAAATCTATGATGATTGTTAAAACACCCGGGTTTTTGGTTTCCTAATCATTGTCCGTCTTTATGCGAGAAAAGATTATCGCTGAAATTTATGCAAAAGCGCTCCTCGCCGCGGCAAAACATCGGAAAGAAATGGATTCGTTAGCGGATGAAATCGAGTCGCTGTTCCCGGTTATAACCGCAAAAATCGGACTAGGTAGATTCCTTCAATCGCCGCGAATCAGTCTGGAGAAAAAATATGCGGTAGTTGAACAGGTGCTTAAAGGAAAGGTTTCCGAACTATTACTTTCATTACTATGGCTTCTCTTAAAAAAGAAACGGATAGAATACGGGGTAGATATTCTTAAGGAATATTTACGGCTCGTAGATGCAGAGCAAGGAGTTATCACCGCAAAGATTATTACTGCGAAACCGCTTGACAATGAGAAACATAAAGACCTTATCCGTTCAATTACCAGCCAGATTGAACGGATTACGGAAAAGAAAGTCAGACTAGAGCGGGTGGTTGATTCGCGAATCATCGCCGGTGCCATCGTTTCCTTCGAAGATACGTTGATTGATGGAAGTATCCGAAACAAATTGAATAAGCTACGGGATACTTTACTCGCTACACCTGTTCATTGATTAGAAAGGACTAAATAACATATCAAGTATCAAGGGAAAAAGAACCAAGCACAGTCGTCAATCGGTCGCGGATAAATAGTGATTATTGAGCTCGGTTTCGATAACGAAAGAAAACGAATTCCGTAACCGCCATCTAAAAGACGACTCGTTGTTGCAACTTCCGTGTTGACCGAATAACATTTTTCCCTTTGGCCTTTGTCTTGGTACTTAGGACTAAAAAAACTATGCCATTACGACCGGAAGAAATAACCGCCATTCTACAAAAAGAACTAGAGCAATACGAATCCGAATTAAAAATGGAAGATGTTGGAACCGTGTTACAGGTTGGGGATAGTATCGCACGGGTTTATGGACTGGAAAAGGTTATGGCAGGCGAATTAGTTGAATTTCCTGGCGAAATTATGGGTATGGTTTTGAATCTAGAAGAAGATAATGTCGGGGTAGTTCTATTCGGTTCTGACCGTGAGATTAAAGAAGGCGATTTAGTTAAACGTACCGGTCGGATCGCTTCGGTTCCGGTCGGAGAAGCGTTACTCGGTCGCGTAGTGAATGCGTTAGGTCAGCCGATTGATGGGAAAGGAGCAATTGCTGCAACAAAATATCGGCCGGTAGAAAGTACTGCACCGAACGTTGTCCAGCGTCAGCCGGTGAAAGAACCGGTACAAACGGGGCTGAAAGCTATCGATTCGATGATTCCTATCGGCCGCGGGCAGAGAGAACTGATTATCGGCGACCGACAAACTGGAAAAACTGCCATTGCAATCGATACGATTATCAATCAGAAGAACAGTGATATCTATTGTATCTATGTGGCTATCGGCCAGAAAGCATCGAGTGTTGCGGCAGTGGTTGAAACCTTAACTAAATACGGGGCAATGGAACATACGATTATCGTTTCCGCAGATGCGGATGAACCAGCATCGTTACAATATATTGCACCATATGCCGGCTGTGCTATGGGTGAAGAATTCTTATATAACGGTAAACATGCGTTGGTGATTTATGACGATTTATCGAAACACGCGCAAGCGTATCGCCAGCTATCTTTATTACTTCGTCGTCCGCCAGGACGGGAAGCGTTCCCCGGTGATGTTTTCTATCTCCATTCGCGGTTATTAGAACGTGCAGCGAAACTGAATGATAACTTGAACGGCGGGTCGTTAACCGCACTCCCGATAATCGAAACGCAAGCAGGCGATATCTCCGCTTATATCCCAACCAATGTTATCTCGATCACCGATGGTCAGATATATTTAGAAACCGATTTATTTTATGCTGGAGTTCGACCAGCGATTAATGTTGGGCTATCCGTTTCCCGAGTTGGTGGTGCCGCGCAGGTTAAAGCGATGAAACAGGTTGCTGGTCGTTTGCGCATAGAACTCGCGCAATATCGGGAACTTGCTGCGTTCGCGCAGTTCGGCTCAGATCTCGATAAAGCGACTATAGCCCAGTTAATCCGTGGAGAACGAATGGTAGAAATTCTTAAGCAAGACCAATATGAACCGATGCCGGTATCCAAACAGGTGATTATAATTTATACCGCTACGAAAGGATACCTCGATGATTTACCGCTGGAATCATTAAAACGATTCGAAAAAGAATTGTTTACGTTTATTGAAAAAGAATATCCAGATATCGAGCATCAAATTGAAAAAACAAAGGAATTATCTGATTCGATAACGAAAAAGCTAGATGAAGCAATTCAACGATTCAAATCCGAGTATAAAAACAAAACTTAATCGCAGAACTGGTAGGTAGTTTTTCTAGCAGCGAGAATGTTCATTGCTTTTTCGGATTCCGCGCATCATATCCCGCAACGAGACCGACTCCGGTTCATGCACCCAGAATAACATCGGCGCCGCGATAATCCGCAATACCCCCGCAATTAAAAATATCAGTTTTAACGAATCGATTTCGTACCCTCCGAATGTAAACATATCGTTCTGTTTCGCGAACAGGGTCATCCACCCAGCAATAATCGGGGCAAGAAACGAACTGAGGTTCATACAGGTAGTATAGGTCGCCATATATGCGGTATTATCACTTTTCGGTGAAATTTTATACAGCAGATTTGATGCGCTGAATACCATCGCGATATCAAGACAGAAAAAGAGTCGGGTGATGGTTAAGGTAATCCAGTAGTTGTTCGGCGTAACGAATAACCAGGCGAAACAATAGAATCCTTTCACAATATAGGTTAAGATAAGCACCGGTTTATTCCCGTATCGGTCACATAATTTACCGAAATATGGCGAACACGCTAACGCTAACCCTGCTCCGATAAGCCCGAATGTCTGGATAATGGTATATTGCAAATTCAGCTTCTTAATCATGAACACATTGAAATACGGTGAAGCGAACATCAAGGCGAAAATCCAGAACATCCGGGTTAAAATATACCGACGGAAATTCTTATCTTTCAATGGAATAAACATTTTTTTCCATGGTGTATCTTGCTGCGGCGAAGATACCATTTGCGGTTCTGGTATACCTTTTAAGAGATAGACTGAAATCAGACCACAGATTAATCCAATCAAAAAGATAAATGAAAATCCAAATATCGGCGGTTTCCCTGCATTTTTAAGTTTCCAAGCGTCATACAGAAGACCGCCAGCTAACGCTGTTACCCGCCCGACAATGCCGATATAAAAATTTCGTTTAGCAAAATATCTCCCGAGCCGTTCTCGAGGCACAAGGTCGCTCATCCAAGATAACCAACTAACAACCCCGATGGCATTGAGTCCATTAAACACGCATAATACGCTGATAATGATCCATATCGTATAGGTTGGTGAGGTTGATGGCACGAACATGAACGGCAGCAGAATCATAATCAACCAAACTATTCGGCTGATACCAAATGAGAAAACCGTCAACTCTTTCCGTTTTCCACCGAACTGACGTAGTATCGGGGGAGTAAATAGTTGCAGTAAACTGATGAATGGCGGAATCGCCGCAATAAGGCCTAAATAGAAATTGTTAGCGCCAAACTCTAACGCAAATCCGGTTATGAACACGCCGCCAATCAGATAATCCATAACCGTATAGAACGATCCTTCGACGATTGACCGGTTCAACGCCCACTCTAGTTTCTGGTCAACCGTTTTATTTTGAACTGCGCTAGATTGAGAATTAGTTTCAGTCATAAATGAGAAAAAAAGTAAAAAGGTTAAATATTTTATCATAAAGAGAATATTTTTTATATAAAAAGATTTTTTATATATAATAAATTATCGAGTTAGATAATTTGTTATTTTTTGTAAATACAATGTAGCAATGCGTATTCCAGTGACGAAATACTACGACAACCGAAAAAAATCAATTTATCGAATCCAAAAATTGCTGGGTTAATAAAAATTTTTTTCCAATATCTTGGATACAAAATTCAGGTTGCGCGATTTCCTATTTTCCCTGATAATTATTTATTATATTGAAACTAACTTAACCGCAGAAAACGTCAAGTTACGTTAAAAACGCAGCGAAATACTTTGCGAGCTTTTCGTGGTATCTACGTTTTTGCGGTTAAAGATTTTGATTGTATTACGAATTTGCATCTAAGGTATGGCATCGTTACGACAAATTCGTCGGCGGATTCGCAGTGTGCAGAATACCCAGCAGATAACTCGAGCGATGGAAATGGTTGCCGCTGCGAAATTAAAACGTGCACAAGCGCAGTTATACGCCGCTCGGCCGTATGCCGAGAAAATGAACGATTTGTTATCCCGATTATCCGCACGCTGCGCTGACGGTATCCATCCATTTTGCGAACAGCGGGAAGCACATAATATCGCTGTCGTTCTTATTACTGCGGATAAAGGGATGTGCGGTGCGTATAATGCGAATATTATCCGCTTTGCCGAACAGTATCTTGAGCAATATAGCGTTGCCCAGGTTAAATTGATTCTCATCGGGAAACGTGGGATATTCTATTTTCGGAAACGGTCTTGGGAAATTTTGGCTACTTGGCAGGATTTCGGTGGAAAACTCAATGTTAGCCAAGCGAAAGAAATTGCGGATAGTTTAATTTCGTTTTATCTATCTAAACGAGTTGATGCGGTATACCTTCTGTATTCGCAATTTATTTCCGGAATGACCTATCGTCCGCACATAACCAAATTATTGAATATTGACCCTGCTGAGGTAAAGGGACAATTTACTTCGCCCGAAATAAAGACTGATGCATCGCCATCCTTCTCCCGAAGCTATGATTATATCTTCGAACCGAACGCAGAACAGTTATTCAACATTTTACTACCCCGATATATCACCACTCGAGTCTATATCGCATTAGCGGAATCGTTTACTTCCGAACATAGCTCGCGAATGCTGGCGATGCGGAATGCAACGGATAACGCGGATGAAATGATTGAGCAATTAACTTTATTACGCAACAAACTGCGTCAAGCGAGTATTACGAAAGAAATAACGGAGATAGTTTCCGGCGCTGAAGCGCTAAAAGGATAGTTAGTTCACATTGCAAATGTATTGCATTGCAAATTTAACATTCAAAATGAAATAAGGAAGAATATATGGCTAATATAGGTAAGATCGTTCAGGTGATTGGACCGACGGTTGACATTGAATTCCCACAAGAGCATCTCCCGCAGATATTGAACGCGATAAAAATTGATATCCCAGACCAGAATCGAACGCTGGTAGTTGAAGTCGCGCAACATCGCGGAAATAACATTGTTCGCTGCGTTGCGCTCGCTTCAACGGACGGGTTAATTCGCGGAATGCCCGCAGAAGATACCGGCGCACCGATAACCGTTCCGGTCGGGGAACAAACACTCGGTCGGATATTTAATCTTCTCGGAGAAACGATTGATGAACTTGGTCCGGTCCCGAATCCAGAACAACGGTATCCGATCCATCGGCCAGCGCCGTCACTGGAAGACCAAGTTCCGGTTGCATCGTTATTCGAAACTGGGATTAAAGTTATCGATTTACTTGCTCCTTATCCGAAAGGAGGGAAAATCGGGTTATTCGGTGGTGCAGGTGTTGGAAAAACAGTTATTATGCAGGAGTTGATTCATAATATTGCGGTCGAACATGGCGGATTTTCCGTTGTTGCTGGCGTCGGTGAACGAACTCGCGAAGGTAACGGGCTCTGGTTGGAAATGAAAGAATCTGGGGTTTTAAATAAGACTGCACTGGTATATGGGCAGATGAACGAACCGCCGGGAGCACGGTTACGTGTCGCGCTTTCCGCATTAACTATGGCAGAATATTTCCGTGATGAACTGAATCAAGATGTTCTTTTATTTATCGATAATATATTCCGATTCGTTCAAGCGGGGTCGGAAGTTTCCGCGTTACTCGGGCGGATGCCCTCTGCGGTTGGTTATCAGCCGACGTTAGGCACTGAAATGGGCGAACTCCAAGAACGGATTACTTCTACCAAACGAGGGTCAATCACGTCCGTCCAATGTATTTATGTTCCAGCCGACGATTTAACTGATCCAGCGCCAGCAACCACGTTCTCTCATCTGGATGCAACTACGGTCTTATCCCGTCAAATTGCGGAACTGGGAATATATCCAGCAGTTGACCCACTGGATTCAACTTCGCGGATACTCGATCCGCGGATTGTTGGCGAAGAGCATTATACGGTTGCGCGGTCAGTCCAGCGGATTCTGCAACGATATAAAGATTTGCAGGATATTATCGCTATTCTCGGGATGGATGAATTATCTGATGAAGATAAAATTACGGTGTACCGCGCGCGGAAAATCCAGAAGTTCTTATCGCAACCGTTTTTTGTTGCTGAAACATTTACCGGAACCAAAGGCAAATATGTTAAACTAGAAGATACAATCACCGGTTTTAAAAAAATTATCAATGGTGAACTCGATGAAGTTCCAGAACCCGCATTTTTTATGGCTGGCGGAATCGAGGAAGTGCTTGACCGCGCTGAAAAAATGAAAGAAACCACCACTGTTTAACCCGAGTTGATGAAATAAACGTTGATATAGGTCAGATGGCGAAGAGATACAAGAGCGGGTCGAAGCCGCTCTTGTTCCACTTCGTTCTCATTTCGAGGGCAATAACGCCATTCGGAACAAAGTAACTTTATATTTATCAATAGTATATATGCAATCATTTTTATTAACGATTGTTACCCCTGAAAAAAAGGTCTTTGAACAGCAAATCCGGTCAATCATCGCGCCGGGAAGCGAAGGTTATTTAGGGATTTTAGCGCATCATGCACCGCTTATAACCAGTCTAATTCCGGGAAAATTAACTATTAGAGATAACCAGAATCAAGAATTTATTTACGCAATTAGCGGCGGTTTTCTCGAAGTTGCCGGGAATAAAGTGACAATTTTAGCTGATGCTATCGAAAAGGTTGAAGAGATTGATATAGCGCGAGCGAAACGTGCGGAAGAACGGGCGCGTGAAATTCTCGAGTCGAGAAAACGTGACCAAGTCGAATTCACTCGTGCTCAAGCAGCGCTAGAACGAGCGTTGAATCGTATTCGAGTTTACAATGGTCACAATCATCAAAATAAATAATACCCTTGACAGGTAAACTCTGCTATTTGGTTTTGCAACTATGAATCATCTATTACAACTGCTCTTGCTATTATCAGCAATAATATTTTTAGCAAAATTAGGCGGCGCTTTGTCAACTCGATACGGTCAACCAGCGGTGTTCGGCGAGATATTGGTCGGGTTGATTCTTGGTCCGACCGTATTAAATATTCTCGATTGGCAAATGTTCAAAGAGGCGCATATTCCCTTGCTTATCGGGGGTAGCCATCCATCGTTGCTGGGGATAATCTCGGATTTAGCGGAAATCGGGGTTATACTGCTCATGTTCGTTGCTGGCATGGAAACGGATTTAGAGGGATTAAAACGGGTCGGAAAAGTAGCGTTCTGGTCAGCAGTCGGTGGCGTAGTGCTACCATTATTCAGCGCGTTATTTCTTTGTCATTATTTATACAACTACAACTGGTCGAGTAGTTGGTTTGTTGGTGCAATACTAACCGCAACCAGCGTGAGCATATCAGCACAAACTTTAATGGAATTGAAAGCATTGAAATCGAAAGAGGGGTCAACGATACTCGGCGCAGCGGTTATTGATGATGTTTTAGGTATCATTGTCTTATCGCTGGTCGTAGCATTCGCTGGCTGCCAAACCGCTGATTCGATTCCGCAAAGTAGTAATCAGGAAAGTTTCTGGTGTATTGTATGGATTAGTATACGGATGGCATTATTTTTTGTTGTTTCCATCTATTTCGGACATAAATTCTTAGGGAAAATAACTGAAAAAGTAGTGAAGATTCCAGCAAGTCAGGCGTTAATGGCGTTTGTGGTTGTAGTCGCTTTTCTATATGCCTGGGCAGCAGAATATTTTGGAAACGTAGCTGCAATAACCGGGTCGTATATCGCAGGGGTTCTGTTTGCGCAAACGAAGTTTAAAAAACACATTGACCAAGGGATACATCCGATAACCTATTCGATGTTCGTTCCGATATTTTTCATCAGTATCGGCCTGAAAGCAAACGGTAGAGAGCTGGGAAACGAACTGAGCTTCTTAATTCTAATTATCGGGATTGCAATTGTAACTAAAATTATCGGGTGCGGACTCGGAGCAAGGTTAACAGGATTTAATAATCGAGAGTCGGTTCGGGTAGGAATCGGGATGATTTCTCGTGGTGAAGTAGGATTGATTGTTGCTGGGTATGGACTATCGCATGGGATTATCACCCAAGACGTTTTCTCGGTAATGATAATTATGGTTTTAGTTACCACGATGGTTACTCCACTATTACTTCGCTTGGTATTCCCCAAAGTGGCAGAAATCCCTGCAGAACCTGTGTATGAATCGATAGCGCATATTGAAAATAATACCATAGAGAAGGAAATTAGCGAAAATTCTAAAAAATACGAAAAAAATACTTGACAAGAACTAGGTTTCTCTGATATATTTCATATAATATAAATAGGGATATTTTGCATTTTTTTGTGACAGTTCAAGGTGTTCTGTGTTAAACTAGAAGGCAGGGGATGTAAATACATTACAATTCGGCTATAGGTGAATTTTGAAAAGAAAGGAGGGATAATTGAATGAGGGGACATAAAGGATTTACGTTGATCGAGTTATTAATTGTCGTTGCTATTATTGCTATCTTAGCAGCAATTGCTATTCCGAACTTTTTAGCAGCACAGACTCGATCGAAAGTTTCACGCGTTAAAGGTGAACAGAATATGTTGGCAACCGGATTAGAAGCCTACTTTATCGATGCCAACGTATATCCTTCACCGGCAAGTGGTCTCGGCTATGCACCAGAATCACGTGACGGTACCGCAGGATACGGTGCAACTCAAGACGGTGGTATTGTTCCGGTAACCTTAACCACACCGATTGCATATATTACTTCAGTTCCGAGAGATCCGTTCAAGAAGAACGGTAAAGGATACTATGAATACGGTGGAGGTCCGGGACTTACCAGTGGTGCTGGTACTGCAACCAACACAAGTCCAGCAGCTGGACCGAGAGACCATAGTGGTATTTGGCCGCCTTCCGGTTGGATTGTAACCAGTTATGGTCCAGACGTGGTTGATGGTAATTCTGGTGTTTCTGGTGGTGCAGCTCTTCGTGAAGAATCATGCTGGTCTGATGATCAAGCTGGTATGCAAGTATCAACATCTAACCCATTAGCAACCAGCGGGTTAACCTATGACCCGACGAATGGAACCACTAGCGCAGGCGATGTCTGGCGTCGTGGACCGTAGTCGTGAAGGCGTAGTTGTTGTATAAGTTAGCTGAGAACTTGGAAAGGTGATCCTGATGATAGTAAGTAATCAATATTTTTTATCAGGGTCACCTTTTTTATATGGATTTTCTTCCTTAAAATAAGGGCATAGTAGTATAATAACAGATTTATGCTCTAATACTAACTAAGATGGATGCTGACGAGTTTATTTATCGTAGATTTATACATTTTTTTCTAGCCTTATATTTTTTATTATGTTCTTATTCGTTCGCCACCGATGAAGTTCAAGGTATCGATGGGATTTTTCGGTATGCCGAAAGTTTGTTTCACAATCAGCAGTATGCTGCTGCAGAAACTGAATACCTACAGTTATTATCCATTGATTCGCAATATACGCAAGCTGATATCGTTCGATACCGACTGGGCTGGTGTGCATATTATCTAGGAAAATATGAACTAGCCGTAATGCAGTTCTCTCAGCTCATTACCTCATTTCCTAAAAGTCCGCTGGTTAAATCTGCTCGTGAATCTCGGCAATTTATTTACGAAATCGCTGATTTTGTTCCTACCATAGATTCTGATCCAGCTATAATTCCATTTAATTTAGCGAGAAAATTCCAGAACGAAGAGAATGATGCGGATGCAATTAGTTTTTACGAACGAGTCGTCCAAAATTATCCAAAATCACCGTATGCTAGTTATGCCGCATATCATATTGCTCGGCTTCACCTAGCTAATTATAAAAAACTTACCACAGCGTATCGGAATAAAAAAACTGAATATCAGCAAGTGTTACATAGCAAAGTTAATCCTCAGGTAATCGTTCAACGGTTTGCTGAGTTCGCATTACAAGAAGAATTGATGTACCAACAATTATTGCAAACCGAACAAGCGTATGCCCGAGTAACCGCACAGTTTCCAGATAGTTTTCAGCGGCAGTTAGCGCATCTTGATTTAATAGAACTATATCTCGAAATTGGGGACAAGATAAAAGCAACCGCTGAATGTGAAACACTTATTGAGTTAACCAATGAATTTCCTAATAGTTTGCTCGGATATCACGCTCGAACAAAACTTAAATTATTGAAATGATTGTATATGCATCGTAACCCGATTATCGTATATCTCGGTTCATTTGGATTACTGCTTTTTTTACTTGCAGGAAGTATCTCGGCTAAATCTCCTGCACCGGCAATAGACTATTATGCTGAAGAAAAAGCAAAACAAGCGTATCTGCTCGCTTCAGCGTTATATGCTCAGCAGTTATATCAGGAAGCAATCGCTGAAGCGGTAAAGTTACTTGCATTATATCCCAACACGGCGAAAGTTCCGGATACGCTATATTTAATTGGAACCATTCATGCAGATACTTCAAATCCAAAGAATAATCCGCTATTAGCGATTAAAACCTGGGAGGAGTTACTCGCTCGATATCCGGAATATTCTCAAGCACCAACAGTATTAATGAAGATTGCTGAAACATACGAATCGGTTTTTAATTGGGATAAAGCAGCGCAAACCTATGCTCGGATTATACAACTATACCCGAAAAGTGAATTCGCTGATGATGCATTATTTTGGGCAGGTTGCGCCGAATATACGTTAGCGCGTTTCGATAAAGCGAAACAACATTGGACAACAATAGTTGATAAATATTCTTCAGGCACCGAGGTTACGCTGAAATTAAATAGTGAATTCCTTGATGATGCATATATGATGATTGCTGAGGTATCGCTTATCCAACAAGACACCACCGCTGCGGTTACTGCGTACGAAAAAGTGGTATCACTGCATCCTGCAAGTCCATATTTGCCCGTAGCGTTATTTCAGTTAGGGAAGATTTATCAGGAAACCTACTATCAGCCTACCTACGCTAGTTCGTATTATCAACGGTTACTGGAATATACATCTGACCCGACCTGGCAACGACTCGCGAAACTCAAACTTGACCAATGTCAAAAAAAATATTCTGAGCCCGATGCTCATAGTCTAAAGTTCTAATAAAATATTTATTGACAGTTTAATCCCTTCACCCTATCAAATTATGTTTCTTTTAACCAATGGTTTACTATTAACCTTCGATAGCCGCAACCGAGTCATTGATAATGGCGCAATCGCAATTGATGGCTCTTTGATTAAAGATATAGGTGCTACTGCCGCAATCAAAAGAAAATATCCAACCGCAAAAGGTTATGATGTCAACGGTGCGCTCGTTCTTCCGGGAATGATTAACGTCCATACCCATTTGTATAGCGCTTTTGCTTGCGGGATGCCAGTCTCGGGGTCACCGACAAACTTCGTACAAATCCTGAAACGAATTTGGTGGAAATTAGACTGCGCGTTAACCGAAGAAGATATTTATTATAGTGCTTTGGTTACTGGCATTGAAGCGATTAAATCTGGTACGACTACGATTTTCGACCATCATTCAAGCCCTCGAGCGGTTCCCAATAGTTTGGAGCATATCGCGCGTGCTCTCCTGCAGCTCGGGTTACGCGCTAATTTATGTTACGAAGTATCCGACCGTGACGGAAACAGGATTGCGCAACAAGGGTTGCAAGAAAATTTACGATGGATTACCAACAATTGTAGCGTTCAACACAATCCTTTACTGTCAGCATCGTTTGGACTTCACGCGTCGTTTACCTTATCGGAATCGACGTTACGGCAAGCTGCAGAGCTCGGTAATAGTCTTAATTCTGGATTTCATATCCATCTTGCTGAAGATACGGTTGACCAAGTGATAACTAAAAAGAAATATCGGAAATCGGTAGTTCATCGACTAGCGGATTTAGGAATTTTAGGTAAGAAAACGATTGCCGCCCATGGAATCTATCTTTCCGCTTCTGAAATAGATATTTTAAAGCAAACTGATACCATTATAGTCCATAATCCGGGGTCAAATATGAATAATGCAGTTGGAGTAGCGCCGGTTATTGAAATGCTCAAAAGAAATATCCTGGTTGGACTTGGTACTGACGGATTAGGTAATGATATGATTACAGAACTGCGACTCGCTGGTTTACTCCATAAATTAGCGCAGCATGACCCACGCGTTTTTTCTCCTGAGCTGGCGTTAAAACTCGCTATCGAAAATAATCGAAAGATTACCGCCCGGTTTTTTGCAGTTCCCGTGGGTATGCTAACACCGGATGCTGCTGCTGATATTATCGTGATTAAACAATATCCTGCAATAAATCTTTCGGCTAAAAATATTGGTTCTTATGTGGTGTATGGTATGCGTCCTGTTCCGATAGATACAGTTTATATCGCCGGTAAAAAAGTGCTTGAACATGGCAAAATTTGCGGGATAGATGAACAAAAAGTTTATCAGCAAGCGCGGGAACGAGCGAAACGGGTATGGAGCCGACTGTTGCAGTAGTCATTATTCTTCTTTCAGTATCGAAATGATTTTATTTTTACTCGCAGGTAATTCATAGATTCTTTTCCCAAGAGCATTAGCTATCGCATTAAGTATCGCCGGCGCAGTTGGTATCATTGCGGGTTCCCCAATGCCTATAGCGCCAAACGGACCGGTTGGTTCCGGCGCTTCTAAAATAATCGGAATTATCTCCGGAATATCAGTTGATTTCGGTATGCGATAATGCTGAAAATTCACCGTCTTGGGAATCCCCTCGGAAATGACGAACTCTTCGGTTAGTGCCATTCCGAGTCCCATAGCTATTCCACCGTATAGCTGACCGAGAACGTTGCCCGGGTGAATCGCTTTTCCGACATTATGCGCCGCAAGAAGCGTTAATACCTTCACCTCCCCGGTTTCGATATCAACTTCAACTTCAGCGAGCTGTGTTCCAAAGGTATAGGGATAGTAAGCCTCTCCTTGACCGGTAATAGGGTCTAACCGTTGTGTCACCGGTTTAAACCGCGCTTGTTTTTTTGTCGGTCTACCCGCAGCTCGCATCTGCTGAATAATCTCAGACAGCGGAATCTTACCCCGAGGTTCTAACTGAATACTATTTTCAATCAAGGTAACTGCGTCTTGAGAAATCCGGTATTTTTCGGCAACGAACGATGTAATTTCACCTCGTAATTTCTCAGCCGCAGATTTAACTGCATTCCCGGTGACATATGTCTGTCGGGTGGCTACGGTTGAACCACTATCCGGGGTCAGTTCGGTATCGCCAGTAATAATTCGAACTTTATCAAGTGTTAATCCTAACACCGCTGCGGCTATCTGACAGAAAATGGTCGCTAAACCCTGACCGTAATCTATCGCACTGGTTGAGATTACTGCGCTTCCGTCGGTGGTTAATTCAATAATTGCAGTGCCTATATCCGGTATCCCATAACCATAACCAATACCGTAAAATATAGTAGCCAACCCGATTCCATATTTTTTACTGCTATGGTGCGGTCTCGCATCTTTTCTATTATGGATAGCATATTGTTGTACCACCGCATCTAATGTTGCACCAGGGTCAATTGCAGAGCGTAGCACCTGCCCGGTCGCAGTAGTATCTCCGTTACGGAGCAAGTTTCGCCGTCGGAATTCGACTGGGTCGAACCCGATAACTTTTGCGACCTCATCCATTTGTGATTCATAGGCGAACGCAACTTGTGTTGCGCCGAATCCGCGCATTGCGCCAGCCGGAACATTGTTCGTATATACCGCATAAGCGTCAACTACAATATTCGGTATCGAATAGGGACCCGCAGCATGTACCGCCGCTTTTCGAAGAATATTTGGTGCCCAAGAAGCGTATGCGCCGGTATCTGCGATAATTTCAACTTCTACTGCGGTAATTTTCCCATCGTTCGTTACGCCGGTTTTATATCGCATTTGCATCGGATGCCGTTTGGTAGTCACCGTAAACGTTTCTTCCCGAGTAAACACCAGTTTAACCGGACGGTTCGTATAATACGTTGCTAACGCGACTAAAATTTGACCGTAGATATCTTCCCGTTTACCGAAACTCGCTCCCATCGGCGATTTAATCATCCGAATCTGCTCTTTATCTATACCAAGCACCCGAGCGATTTCTCGCCGGTCGAAATAAACATTATGCGACGGCGCAGTCACCGTCAGTTTGCCTTGTTCGTCGTAACATGCAATTGCGGATTCCGTTTCTAAACAAGCATGTTCGAACCACGGGGTAGTATAGGTTCGTTCGATAATCGTATCCGCTTGTGCGAATCCAGCTTCTATATTCCCTTTTCGAATCGGGAAATGATATAGGATATTCCGGGTATTTACTGCATCGGAATGTGGAGCAAGTGATTGATAGATTTGTTCAGTATGGATCTTGGGAGCATCCGGTTTCATAGCATCAAGCGGATGATATACTGCAGGTAACGGGTCGTATTCAACCGATATTTTTTGCAAAGCTGACTCGGCGATTGGTTCTGATTCAGCAATAACCAACGCTATCGGTTCACCGAAATATCGAACCCTATCAACCGCTAACACCGGTTGGTCTTGCACCGCTTTCCCATAGAATTTACTGCCTGGAATATCCGCTGCGGTTATAACCGCAATGACGCCATTGATTTTTTTCGCTGCAGCGCTATCGATTTTAACTATCCGGGCAGAACTATGCGGACTGCGATATACCTTCGCATATAGCATTTTGTCTAGGGTAATATCCGCAGTATATTTCGTCTTTCCGGTAACTTTATCTACAATATCCACGCGTGGTACTGATTCCCCGAGTATATAACTCGAACGGTCAATATTTACTCGGTACTTGGTATTTGATACCACGTCAATAACTGCATCAATAATTTGTTTATAGCCAGTGCACCGGCAAAGATTTCCGGATAATGCCTGTTTGATTTGTTCCGAGGTAGGAGATGGATTTTCTGCTAGAAACGATTTAATGGTCATAATCATTCCCGGCGTGCAGTATCCACATTGTACTGCATGATGACGTATCAACGCTTCCTGAATCGGGTCTAATTTCTCTTCGGTTCCTAATCCTTCAATAGTAACAACTTCTTTTCCATTCGCTTGTTCTGCGGAAACAACACAGGCACGAACTGCTTTCCCATCCATAATCACGGTGCAGGTGCCACAGAGTCCAATCCCGCAACCCTTTTTGGCACCGGTTAACCCCAGTTCATTCCGCAAGATATCTAACAACGAGGTGTTGGGTAGAATGTCTAATTTCACCTCGGTATTATTCACTACCAATGTAATCGGTATTTTGGTATCTTGGTCCTGCATAAAAATTCAAAAATTAAAATTTATAGTTGACAGAACGATGCTTTTCTGAGCATAATATCAGAACATAATATCATTCAAATCATTCATTTAACAAGTCAATCTAGGTTGTTTTCAGGCATATCTACTGGAAGATAGAGGAGAGAACTCGGTTTTATGAACAACGTTAACCAAGCGATTATTATGGCAGCAGGTAAATCTACCCGCACCTATCCATTAACACTGACCAAACCAAAACCGCTATTACCTATTGCAAATAAACCAATCCTTGAACATACCTTGAATCAGTTTGTTGGTTTAGTTGAAGAAGTGATTATTATTGTCGGATATCGGAAAGAAATGATTCAAAATTATTTCGGTAGTTCCTATCAAGGGATGAAACTGCGATATGTTGAACAGAAAGAACAACTCGGGACGGGTCATGCGGCGATGCAGGGAGCTCCGTTTATCCACGATCGGTTTATTTTAACCAACGGTGACGATTTATTTTCTCGAAAAGATATCGAACGCTGTTTACAATATCCCTATGCAACATTAGGAAAAGAAGTAGCAAATCCTGAGAAATATGGGATTTTCGAGGTTGATAACGGTAAATTAATTAAAGTTGTTGAAAAATCAAATAATCCGCCGTCGAAAATCGCTAATATCGGATTTTACGTTCTCGACCGGAAAATATTTGAGTTATTAAAAAAAATTAAGTTAACCGACCGGGGCGAATACGAGGTTACCGATGCGCTGAATCTTCTCGCTGAGTCAGAAACTGTAGTTTGCGAGTTAGTTCAGGATTATTGGCTACCTATAGGATACCCTTGGGAACTATTGAATGCGAACGAATATCTCTTAGCTAATATTAAGACTGACATCAAAGGTACTATTGAAGAACGAGTTACGATAAAAGGTGAACTTGTCGTCGGTGAAGGAACGATAATTAAGAACGGCACCTATCTAGAAGGACCAATTATGATTGGGAAAAATTGCACGATTGGTCCGAACTCGTTTATTCGCGGATTAACCGCAATAGGCGATAATTGTCGGGTAGGACAATCCGTTGAAATCAAGAATTCGATTATTATGCGAAACACGTTTATCAGTCATTTAAGTTATATTGGCGATTCGGTGTTAGGTGAATATGTAAACATTGCTGCCGGAACGGTTACCGCTAATCATCGGCATGATGATTTAACCGTTAAGTCGGTAGTAAAAAGTAAACTAATTGATACTGGCAGAAAAAAACTCGGTGCGATTATCGGCGATAGGGTTAATACCGGAATTCATACTGCGATTTATCCGGGTCGGAAAATCTGGCCGTATCAGATGACGTTACCTGGTCAAGTGGTCAAACAAGATATTGCTTCGCCGATGTTGATGAATGAAAGGTAAACTCTTGCATACCGCAGGTAAACTTTGAACATTAATTTCATAGGTAATGATATAATATGATATATAGGTATTTAGGTTCTACCGTTATAGGATTGTTTGAACTATGAACCAAATTCTCATTGCTGACGCAGATTCCGAGTTTCGCGGGAATATGGCTCGGGTATTAATCAATGAAGGGTATTCTGTAGTAGAAGCGGCATCCGCAGAACAAGCGATTGCTGAAGGACAACGGTTACATTTCGATATCATCCTGGTTGACCTTGATATCCCGCAGGCGGGTGGATTGCAGGTGATGAAATCCGTGCAGGATACTGACCCGAGTGTAGCAATAATTTTAATAGCAGGTTCGTCCGGTCGGGAAGAGACTGCACGTATGATGGTCAATGGTGCCGCTGATTATTTAAAAAAGCCGTTTAGTCCACGCGAATTACTTGGCAAAATTAATTCGGTTCTGAAACGGAGAACCGAAGCGAGAGAATTAGCGTTTCTCCGTCACGATCGGCGGGTTGTATATAGTTTTAATGATATCATCGGGCAAAGTAAACAGATGATTGCGGTAGTTGAATCGCTCAAAAAAGTAGCGAAAACCGATGCTACCATTCTCTTGCTTGGCGAAACCGGAACCGGAAAAGAAATGCTAGCGGGTGCAGTGCATTATAATAGCAATCGAAATACTCGCCCGTTTATTAAAGTTAACTGCGCTGCGTTGCCGGAAACCCTGCTTGAAAGTGAACTGTTCGGTCATGAAAAAGGTGCGTTTACCGGCGCTCATAAACAGCGGATTGGCCGGTTCGAACAAGCGCATCTCGGCACGTTATTTTTAGATGAAATCGGGGATATGAGTTTATTTACACAAGCGAAAATTCTGCGGGTTCTGCAGGAGCAGGAATTCGAACGGGTCGGCGGAACGAAAACGATTAAGGTTGATGTACGGTTAATTGCAGCGACTAATCAGGATTTAGCGGCCGCAATTGAATCGAATAAGTTCCGGCAGGATTTATACTATCGGTTGAATGTATTCAGTGTAACCATTCCGCCGTTACGTGAACGAAAGGAAGATATACTATTACTAGCGCATTATTTTCTAAAAAAATATGCACGCCAGTATGGCAAATCTATTTCCGGATTCACGCCGGAAGCCGAAAGTTTACTCCGCAACTATTATTGGCCTGGTAACGTTCGTGAGCTCGAGAATACCGTCGAACGCGCGGTGTTACTCGTTGAAAACAACCTAATTCCGGCAGATGCACTTTCGTTTCTGAAAGGAACCTCTGCGGAAGCGGGAAAATCAATCTATCAGTTCCGGTTACCGCCGGAAGGAATTTCGTTAAAAGACGTCGAAAAACAGCTGATTCTCCAAGCGCTTGAGATGACGCAATGGGTACAGAAAGATGCAGCGAAATTGCTCGGATTATCACGCCGTGCAATGAATTATCGGATTGAACAATACAACATCACCCATCCGCGCTGGGCAAAGAATAAATAGCAAGTTTAGCTTACTTTAGTCTTTCTCGTTCAAGTCGTTCACTTGTTTGGCTATTCTTCAATCTTTTAATCTCTTCAACTATTGCAAGCGCATCTTCCGGTTGATAAACTAACCGTAAATAATGTTCATAGTACTGAATCGCTTTATCTGGTTGAGGTAGGTATTGGCTATAGAGCATCCCGAGTAAACGCGCTGGTTCCGGGTCAGCTGGATATATTCTCGCTGCTTTTTCCAGTTCAATGGCTGCTGCGGGATAATTTTTGATCGCGAAATATGTTTCTCCTAAATTAACATATTTCCGATAATCATATCCAAACGCTTGCGTATAATGATACACTGCACGGTCGAACTGACCGAGGTTCTGATAAACCAAACCGAGCGCGAACCGGGTTTCATTTTCAAACGGGTCTAATTTTGCGGATTTCTCCAGTTTTTCTAATGCCGGTTGTATCTGTCCGAGCAGAACCTCTTTCCGTGCTATTTTTAATAGAATACTCGCTTGCACCGACCGATAAATTGCACTCAGTAACACGATACTGAAAATGACCACTATTACGCTCCCAAGTATCCGAATGAGCAGAACAGATATATTGTTTGGTACATGTTGTTTGCTACTTGGTGCCTTATCCATGGTATTCGGCATCTCAATACAAATGCTGTTACTAAACAACGCGAGTAGAACCCAGAAAAATAGCCCATTTCCCGGTAGCATAAACGGAAAGTTTACCGCTGCATCAATGAATATTGCAATTAACGCTAAAAATAATCCGGTTATCCGCAGTTTCCGAATCGAATCAGCTTCTGCTCGAATCGACTTAACGCCGAAATAGATAACGGTAGCAATGAACCAGAAGAATAGCGCAATTCCAACCAATCCGAAATCAACGGCAAATTGTAGATAATCATTATGCGCTTGATTTGCGTTACTTCCCTGCCAGTTGTTTACCGTCGGCACATAAATCTGGTTCTCATCCTTTTCCATGAATTGAGCTAAATATTCCATAAAATTGATTCTAAATCCGCCGGCACCCAATCCCCAGACCGGATGCGTTTGAATCATGTTAAATCCAATTTGCCAAATGAGGAACCGTTCCTGGAACTGATGAACATCGGATAAGGAATATATCCGCAGTTTCAGCCACTCTGGATGTCGTGATGCTTTAAGGATTACCCCACTCACAACAACGACAAGAAATATGAATAGAATAATTATCCATATTCGCGAAACAGTAATGTTATTTTTGAGTTTGGTGTTCGGAGTTTGAATTTCTTCTTTGCTCCTTGTTGGGGTTTGGTTCTCCGATTGTAACTTCGGGGTACCCTTGCTCTTGTTGCGCAACAGCATCCAACCGATCAGCGCTACGAGCGGAAGACCGACCCATGCTTCGCGCGCTCCGCTTATCATAATGCAAGTTAATAAAATTATCACTGCAATACCAGCGACTGCTTTGCTCAATGACTTCGTTGCAGTAATGAACAACCAGGTTAATCCAACAATTGCTATCGGCTGAAGATATTCTGCAACATAATTCGAGTTCCCGAAGGTTGAGATGACGATATCTTTTCCTTTCGGAGCAATTCGACCAGACCATGGCATCGGGTCATAGCCAAAATATTGGAGGATACCATAGAGTGCGACCACGGTTCCGGTTCCGAGCAGACACCAAAAAATAGGATAAAATGTTTTTTTCTCCCGAAAAATGTCTAGGCAGACGAAATATAGACCTATCCATAACAAGAATAATTCGCTTTCTCTCCAAGATAATAGCGGAATCGGACTGAAAATGTTCCGGAACATAATCCAGCCCGCAAAAAGCAAAAGCGGTATACTGAATGGTGAGTTGATATATCCAACTAAATCCGAAATCCGAAATCTAACTTTTTTATTCCATAGCACCATGTTGAGCCATAGCGCGATAATAATCACGAGCAGAAATTCGGAAAAGAACAGTTTCGAATTCACCGCTGTATAATATATCGCCCGGACTAATATCAGCGGAGTTACCACCAGTAATATATAAATCAACATTCTAATCACTAAACGCATATATTCCTAAATTCCACGTTCAAAATAAAATTACCTGAACAACGTAAGAACGAAAGAACGGAGGAACACAAAATGATAGGTTTTGTTCTTTAGTTTACTCGTTCTCCCGTTTTTTCGTTTCGTTTTCATTTGACATTAAGATTTACGATTATGGATACATTTTTGTATAAACTGTCCTATACTCGCGCCTAGTGCATCTGCCATTAAATCAATAGCGTCAGTTTCTCGCGGGGGAACAAACGATTGATGAATTTCATCCGATACCCCATATAAGAAACAGAATATGATGGCAAATAGCCCAGCATACCGCGAAAATAAAGATTGATTCGTTTGCGATAACGCTCGGCGAGTGAAATATCCGAGGAAACCGTAAACAATCCCATGCATTAGTTTATCGAAATAGGGAATGGTTATTTTGCTCGTTGGCGGTTCCGGAATCGAAGAAGTGATAAAAATAAACAGCGCTATCGTGCAGACCGGACCCCAATAATTCAGCCACGGATACTCCCGGATAAATCCGATAACCTGCTGAGATTTATTCTTAATCATTATGGTTTAATATTTCGGCTAATTCGCAGAGTAACAATATTACCACGAAACCACGACATCATACCACCAGGTCACAACGCAATAAGGAAAGGAGCAGCTACGAACGAGATAATATCTCGTTCGTAGTAACTCCACTACATTGCGAGGAATCGCCGTGCCAATATGGCATGGTGAAAGGGTTATTTTGTTCGTTGCTGAAGTTTTCTCAGGCCGAATTTTATCGGAAGGATAGTTGCAATGATAGTAATCAAAATTAACATTCCTGCAGGATAAATCAGCGCTAACGGATGGATATTAGCGGGGTTTGCGCCGGAAGCGAAATAGATATGCATCGGATAGGCAACGATACTTAACGTTGCCCCGAGATAGAGCATACTCAAAATAACGGTTAACACGGCACCGATGCCAGTCGTTAGTTGCATTGGATTCTCAACATTAAACGTTGGAAAGAACGCACCGAGTCCCATCGCTAATGACGTTATTCCAATACTAACTACTGCTATCGTCGTTAATGATAAGATTGCAACGAATATATCCAGCCGCAATAAATAGATGGAAAGACCGGTTAATCCAAGTCCGATAACCAGCATACTGGTTAATGCTAGCCAGTATTTCACCCAGAAAAAGGTTGATACTTTCAGCGGTGAACTGCGGATAATCCAGATATTTCTCCCTTCAAGACTGATAAGCGGATAGACGAACCGAATAGCTAAATTCCCGAGAACGAACCCCGTTAACCCGAGGTTGACTAACCCAATCAGCTGCCGCCAGAAATAATCGAGGTCACCGAACCCACCACGAGCGAGAAAACTGCGCGTGTTAAATAGATATACCAGCACCAACGCAACTAGTAACGTCAACTGACCCCATTGGGTTAAATCCCGCCAGAAAATCTTGATATCCTTAATCAACAACGCTTTGATAGAAGAAGGAAGTGGCAAGAATGACCAAGGGTGACCGGTGAAAGTTTGGGTTTGATATTTGGAACTTGGTACTTGGTGTTTCCGAGAAACCGCTTCGCCGGCTTTAATCCAGCCGAAATGATATAGTTTACCCGCTAACTGGATGCAGAGCTGGATAATCAAAGCGGCGGTGGTAAATAGTAGCGCGGTATAAAACAGTAGGTCGGGATAATTGCGTTCCGCAGCGGATTGGAATATCTGGGTTAGCCATTGGTTCGGCAGATATGGCGTCGTGCTTAATCGCAAGTTGAATAGATAACTACTTAAATCGGTTGCGGTACCTTCGATACCGAGTATCCGTCCAGTCTGCAGAAACCGAAGATATAAAGCGACCGAGAAGAAAACTAATCCGATGAGAACAATCGTAATGGTTCGTGCGCGGTTCGCTGGAACGAAATAGGCGATTAGCAAAGTTACCATAACCGCTAAACCAGCGGAAATAACCAGAAACGGGATATTGCTGAATATCACAACCGGATAGAAATACCAATCGACATTGAACACCCAACCATACGCGAGATATAACGGCACACCGAAACAAATCACCGCCCAGGAACCATAAAAAATCGTCTGGATAAATTTATCCAGAAAAATGCTATTCGGGTTAATCGGATGCTGATGTAACAGCGGTAAATCCCGAGAAAGATACATAATGGATAACGCGGTGATAATATCACTGAACCCGGTCATCAGAAATAATGCGAGAAATATTAATGATAGCAATCGGTTAATCAGAATCGTTCCTATCGGCGGGATGTTGTTCAAATATGATAGAATAACCCGAAAGAAAAAGAAACCAGCTAGCCAGAATAAGAACAATAATCCGAGCACAATTGCTATCGAAACGATATGCTCGATATTGAACCGTTTAATCCAGTTCCGCCAGATACGCGGGCGGATGCTCAGGAGCCAGAATGTATGGTTCATATCAATTTAAAATTATCTAGAATTGAATAGCCCCTATCTTTAGATAGGGGAAAAAAATAAGCGAACCTATTTGGACTTTCGTCCTATCTATAGGTTAAAACCCGAAATATCTTTTTATACCGAATCCGAGCTAAAGCTCAAGACTATTCAATAAGCTATTCTCCCGTTAGTTTCAGAAAAATCGCTTCTAACGAAGTATCGCTTGTTTCTTTTGCAATTTGTTTTAACTCTGGAATACTTCCGGTAGCAATCAGAGTCCCCTGATGAATAATCCCTACCCGGTCGCATAATTCTTCCGCAACGGTCAAAATATGGGTTGAAAGGAAAACCGTCGTTCCATTTTTTGCGAGTTCTTTCAATAAATCTTTAAGTTTTTTGGTGCTGCGCGGGTCGAGACCGACTATCGGTTCATCAATAATCAAGACCTGCGGGTCGTGCAGTAGCGCTGCGGACGTAACCAGTTTCTGTTTCATCCCATGCGAATAACTTTCCGTTAGCTGGTCCGCGGTTTGGTTCAACTCGAAGAAATCTAGCCAGTATTGAATTTTTGAGGTAACGGTTCGGGTATCCAGCGAAAATAACCCGCCGATAAACCGCAAGAATTCGCGTCCGGTAAGTTTATCGTAGATAAACGGGTCATCCGGAACATAGCCGATAAGTTTCTTAGCGGCAATCGCATCCCGCTGGATATCGAACCCGCCGATTGTAACCGTTCCGAACGTCGGTCGGAGTAATCCGGTCATAATTTTAATCGTGGTGGTTTTCCCAGCGCCGTTCGGACCGAGGAATCCGAACAATTCTCCTTTAGCGATAGATAAATTCAGATTCGATACCGCCGTCACGCGGTCGAATTTTTTGGTCAGATTCTTAATTTCTATCATAGGAATTCATGAGTACAACGATAAGGACATCCGATTACATTGATTTAAATCGCTGTAATCGTTTTCAATAAATCGGTGTAATCTGGTTTATAAAATTTCAATATTGATTTTCCCGACTAAGGATAGTAATTTTATCTGCTGGTCGAGGTCACCTTCAATCAGTTTAATATGGGTTGCATCAACGGCGGTCTGGCCGAACGTCGCATCGATCGGAACCCATTGCCCGACCCAGACTTCGTTCCATGCATGGTAAAAGAAATATCCATCTTTATATACCAACCCAGCAACAATTTTCGTTGGAATCCCAACCGACCGCGATAACGCCGCTAATAATACCGCATGCTCGTTGCAATCCCCTTCCCGATTTTTTAACACTTCAACGGCCGAAGGAACGCTAACCAAGATTTTTTTTCGGATATTCCGATATACCCATTGGGTTAATTTAATCGAATTTCGTACTGCATCTCGGTTGTTCCCGATAATGTTCAGTGCAGTTTTATATATTTCAGGGTCGGTGCTCTGGACTAACATTGACGGCGCAAGATATTGTATAAACTCTTTTGTATTTACTTCTTGCATATACGGTGGCAATTTCGATAAATCTACGGTTTGAATCCAGAGAATAACCCCGTTTCTGGAGATTTCTTTCGAAGGTATTAAGTCGAGTTGGGCAATTTGTTCTTCAGAAATATCCGAAAGTCGAACGGTTAGTTCGGTTACTTGTCGCGGGTTCGCAATTTCCCGATTCGCTGGAATACTGCTGGTGAATAATAAATCTTGCGTTGACCGTCGAACCACGTGCAATTTCGTTTTATCCGGTTCGAATTCTTTCATCGCGAGCAAGGTTAATCCAGCTAACCGTGCTTCTTCTTTGAGCACTTCGCCCTTACTATTCACCCAAACGGTTTGCGTTACTCCTTTAACCGTTTCTTTAATTTCATACGCAGGATACTTCTGACCGTTTAGCTCAACCGTAGTCTTGCCAACTGTTTCAGCTTCAATTACTTGCGCGGATAATGTTGTCGGGTCAAATATCGGTATCCGATATTTTTTTCCAAGCGGAAATTTATCTTGTAACATCAGCAAATGGACTACGTCGGGAGCATAACATCGTTGGGTAAGCGGAATCCGCCGTTCAGTTTCATTCGTACCGCTGCCAATCCATACCCGCAACTGGTTATTTCCGAAAATCCCACGTACCCGAAACCGTTGTCTGCCAGCTTTCAATTCCTGATTAAACTGGAGCAATGTTAAATCACGGTCAAGCGTTACCGTTCCAGCGAATTGAATATCCTGATTCATCCCCGCAACGAGCAGATATAAATTCGTCTCGTTATTCAACACATATACCTTCTTATTAGCGAAAGAACCTTCTTGCAACGATACTTTCGAATATCCCACTGGTTCATTATTTAAATAGATTCGTTTCCATTCTTCGCGGAGAATAACATCGCCGGTATCAAATGATATTTTTGGTTCGGATTCCAGGATTGAATGCTGGCTATTCCGATAATACAGGAGCCCGATTAGAATCAACCAGATTATCGGAACAATGGAGATGCTAATATACCGTAATAATTTCTCGGGTAGGTTCATTGCCAAATTCAGGTTGGTTTATGGAAATACACTAACCGCAGAGTATGTTAACGTCGATGCACCGGATACTATGAAAACCTATTTTGCATGGTCAATCGGTTTGTCTTTTTACCGTCGTTGCAACTAAGATACTTTACTTTATTTCAAGTTGTTTTTCTTCCCCGAACGGCTGGAAACAGCGACGGCAGCGCGGTTCGTACGTATCCTGGCTCCCGAGCAAGATTCGTTCTTCACTTTGCACTTTCCGATACGACCGGTTCGCTGGATTCCCACAAACTACGCATATCGCTAACGCTTTAGTAACATATTCCGCTACTGCCATCAGTTGCGGTATCGGTTCAAATGGTCTGCCGAGATAATCCTGGTCGAGTCCGGCAACGATAACCCGTTTCCCTTCATTTGCGAGCTTCTCACAAACCGCAACTAATCCGGAATCGAAAAATTGTGCTTCATCAATTCCAACCACCTGAACTTCTGCATCAACGTTCTGATATAACTCAGCACTATCACGAACCGAAATAGATGGAATCCGTGCTTGATTATGACTCACGATTTCAGTTTCACTATATCGAGTATCACGTTGCGGTTTGAATACCGCAATTTTCTGTTTCGCTATTTGGCAGCGACGGAGCCGTTTAATTAACTCTTCACTCTTTCCAGAAAACATACTGCCACAAATAACTTCTATCCATCCGATATTTTTAATTGAAATATCCATTGCGTATAACTCCTTGTATAAAAAATAACAAAGAACAAAAGAACGGATGAACCATAAAACGGAAGAACCGCAATGATTAACCCAAATTATGTAATAGGAAATTTTCGTTTCGTATCTCCAACCCAGCGCGAAATCAGGTCATCCAGGTTCGGGGTTAAAACCCCAAGGATTTTGTTTGCACCAGTGCCCCCGAGCTTAAGCTCGGGGCTATTCACTCCCAAACCGTTCCAAATGCACAATTTGGAATTAACCGCAATTTGTTGTTCTTCCGTTAATATATATGCTTATCCGCTATTGCATAACCCTTTCATGATTAATCTAGTTACCAACTCGTGTCGTATCCGAGCTTGGCAGTCTTGGTGGTAACGGCGGTCTATCCGGTAGCTGCGGCGGTTTCGGTTTATCAGGTACATCCGGTGGTTTTGGTGGCTGCGGCGGTTTCGGTCTATCCGGCGGTTGGGGTGGATTATCAGGTTTATCTGGTGGTTTCGGCGGTTTTGGCACCTCTGGTTTATCCGGCGGTTTTGGCGGCAGCGGCGGTTTATCGGGTTTCTCGGGCTTATCCGGCGGTTGAGGTGGTTTCGGCGGTAACGACGGTTTATCCGGTTTATCCGGTCTCTCTGCCAACTGTGGCGGTTTTTGCGGTTTATCCGGTTTATTTGGCGGCAATATCGGATTCAGCGGTGTTTCCGGTCGTGGAGTTGTGGGATAAATTCGGTCAACTTGTGCTTGTTGCGGAACAATATCTCCCGGTGGGAACCCTGGCATTACATCTCGCTGGACTGGCACCGGTAGCGTTACCGGTCGCGGGATATATTTCCCGCGAGGGAGATACTGCAACCGTTGCGCTTCTTTTTCAATCCGATTCGCTTCACGATAGGGAATCCGCCATTCATAATAATCGAGAATAAGTCGCATCCGGTCGCGAGCGCGTTGTATCATTTCTTCTGCGGTTGACCGGTCGCGGTATTCCCGAGTAGCAAGTTTCGCTAATTCGAGCAGTTTCATTGCGGAAAGGGTCGCCGGGTTCATCAATTCCGCTTCTTTAGCTGCAGCGTATAAAAAATCGAGCGCTAATTCCGGTTCGTATACCGACCACCATGCTCGTGAAATATCGTAGCAGAGCTGATAATTCAGCAGACTATTTTGCGTATTCGCTGATTGCTCCTGAATCCGGTTGGATAATTCCTGAACGGAATCGCGCGCGCTGTTAGCCCAGCTGAATAGAAATACAATGCTGATAAGCAAACAAACAATATTTCGATATGTTATTTTCATTTTATTAATGATTATTACCCGTGCGCGAAAGTTTATTCCTGTTGCAAAACAACGGGGCGCTATCGAAAACTGATACCGTCGAGACAGGCGGTACTACCTCTTACTTCTCATCGGTTATCGCTTCATCAACCAGCATTATCGGAATATCATCTCTAACCGGATATTTCCGGCCGCATTTGGTGCAGATAATTTGTTGTTTTTCTTCGTTATATATCACATCCGTTTTACATACTGGACAAGCGAGTATCTCTAATAACTCTTTATTTAATGCCATAGTACCTCCCTTTTTTCAAACTCCGAAATTCGGATTTTGATATTCGGAGCTAAATCAATTGATACTGGCTAAGTATTTCTTTCAGTTTATCTAGATTTTTGTTACTCATCTGATATAGTGGCAATCGCAATTCCGAGTCAATTTTACCCATTACTGCTAACGCAGTTTTAACCGGTATCGGATTGGTTTCTAGGAACATTGCTTGCGTTAACGGGAGTAGATAATAATGTAACCGTCTTGCTTCGTTGATATTTCCGTCGAACCACGCGGTACACATCGCTGCCGTTTCTTTCGGAACAACATTTGCTACAACGGAAATGACACCGTGCCCGCCGAGCGCTAATAGCGGTAATGTCGTAAAATCATCGCCGGATAGTATCATAAAATCTTTCGGACAAACCGCAATAGTTTCAGCAACCTGTTTCATATCGCCGGTCGCTTCTTTCACGCCGATAATATTTTTTAATTCAGCGAGTCGCGCCATGGTATCCGGTAAAATATTGACTGCGGTTCTACCGGGAATATTATACAAAAATAACGGGATATCTACCGCTTCTGAAACCGCTTTAAAATGCTGATAGAGTCCTTCTTGTGTCGGTTTATTATAATACGGACTAATCAGCAGCGCAGCATCCGCACCAGCTTTTTCCGCAAATTTGGTTAACCGAATCGCTTCCTTCGTGCTATTCGACCCGGAACCGGCGATGACCGGAATTCGACCACGAACGGTTTGAACGGTAATTTCAATAACCCGTTCATGTTCTTCGTGGGATAATGTAGCGGATTCGCCGGTAGTCCCGCAGGGAACTATCCCATCAGTTCCGTTGGCGATATGCCATTCAATCAAATCGGTTAACGCTTGTTCGTCAATCAGCCCGTTTTTAAACGGGGTAACGATTGCAACTAGTGAACCATAAAACTTCTTTTTCATTTTGTATCGTATCTCCTTTCTCTTTTCCTTTTTAATTATATAAAGAATTGACAAATGTTGCTAGATTATTTATCCGCGTTTACAAACGGAATGCACCGATTGGTAATAATGTTCAGGTGGCGAGAAGTATCTCGGTTCATCCGTCCCTATCGGGACTAATTTGGAACCGTGAATTTTGAACCCAGAACTGCCGTTCTGGGCTATAACCATCTATCCCGTTCAGGGATGAGTGAATTTAGCCCAGCCATTTATGGCTGGGATTGATAAGTCGTCCCGGTTAGTTCAGTCCCGTTCGGGACGACTGAAATTTTTCTCCTGTCAGATTGACTGCAAGGGAGATAACGAGCGGATTTTTTTTGTAGGCACTAAATTTATCTATCCCCTAATTTGGGTTCAATGCCCTGGCTTTTGCCAACAGGGGGAACCGCCAGGATGTAAGTCCGTAGTTAAATATTCAATAACGGTTAGAATAACTTCTTGTTTGGGTCAACGAATAATGGTGGGTAGGAGAAACCATACCGAGGGAAATTACTCCATTTTTTGAATAACCAGACCCAGAAGTAGCGTATGTTACCTTTCCACGTCGGTAGATATATCGCCTGTATATCCGATATCGGGATAAAATCTTCAACCAGAATTTCTGATAATCGATTTTTCGGGTTCGGTTCATCCGGATTACGAAATAACCGAACGAAATCGTCAATTGTATCCTGCGATTTTAATACGACTACATTAACTTCGATACTTGCGCTACTGCGCAACGAAAACAGTGTGCCTTGATATCCGGCGACATACGGTTGTATCGCCAGCGCTAAATATTGCTCGGTGCTCTTATCCAGCATCCATCTCGGCGGAACTAAACTTAAACAGATATAATCTTCGAGTTCTTTCCATTTATCACCCCATCCGTGGATTTCTATCGGCTGAATATTTCGTAACCGTGCCTGATGCCGACTATAGATTCCGCCAGCAGATAATATTTGCGGGAGGTTTTTTATCGGAGTATAATGATAGAACGATTCGAGTTTACGGGAAGATATTTCTTCCAGATACGCATTCCAATCAGGTTTACGGAGTTTAGCTGGTGGGTTCAAATAAGGTTAACCCGAAAAATTTCAGGATCGTACCGCAGGCTGTCAGCCTGTAAAAAAAGTAAATAAAATTGAACTATGATATCGGCTAATAGCCGGCGCTACTCTCAAGTATTCAACTACAGTACCACAGGCTGTCAGCCTGTAAAGTAAATTTAAATACAAATTATACTCTGTCACCGCCTAACAGGCGGCGTTACTTTCGCGTCCAGAGGGGTAAACCCTTCTGGACTTCCCAAAACCTCAAACAATCAAAGATTCAAATAACCAAATAACCAATATTACCTTCGGAAACGGACAGCCAACACCCGATTGTTGTTGGAGTTGTCGCGGTTGTTCCAGTTCTCGTTGCCATTGTTGAAGTTTAAGTTCCAGGCACCGGAAGAACCTTTTTTCCTTCCACTTCCTAGCCGGAATACCCGGCTAGCCATCGGAAATCGAGTCCGTTTCGGATACCATTTCCTGAATATCTATGCCACCTGGGCGGGAAGGACAAGGTAATGTTACTTGGCTCGCTCACATTCCTACCTTTAATGAGGATTGGGTTGTGATTCAGACCGATTCCCTCGAGTCGAAGAATGTTTGAGCCATCCCTCGTTCTGTTTCGCAATCTCGATTACTTGATTAATACTAGTTTGAAATGAATTGAAATTGGGAAATACCTGTAGCTCTTTACAAACGTGAATCACCTGTTTTAACTCTTCGAGTTTTAGCCGGATTTCTTCTAGAACCGGTTTTTTATCATAACTGTTATTTGCGCGAATAATCAATAGCAGGATATCTCGGGTAATATTCCTTAGCGCTGAACCGTGAGTATATTTATTATATCGGCTGAAATTCCTGACTATTTTCTCAAAGTAAACCAGTAAATCAAATGTGGATTTATATATCTGGAGATGTTCATATTGTGCCATGTTCTTTTCCCTATAAAAAAATTTCGCGTCCAGAGGGGTAAACCCCTCTGGACTCCCCAAAACCTCAAATAATCAAAGATTCAAATAACCAAATAACCAATATTACCTTCGGGAACGGACCGGCAAGACTCTGTCGCCGTCGGAGTCGTCGCGGTCGATCCAGTCCTCGTAGCCATCGTCGAAGTCCAAGAGCCAGGCACCGGAAGAACCTTCGCTTTCGTATAATTCCGAACTCCACGCCCAATATCCGCTAAACTTAAATACCGGATCAATCTTTATTGTAGAACCCCAATCTTCGTGCCCGTACGGTTTATGCTCTTTCGATGGCTCATACAATCCTTTTAATTCCGCTCTGGTAGGGAGTCGCCAGTCAGTATATCCGCCTAACGTCAGATTTTCGGCATACTCTTTCGCTTGATACCACGTTCTATCTCCGCCAGGGTCTGGTGCCCACATTAAATCCGTTCTCGTATCCAGAATAATCCCCTCGCGGGTAACCTTAAACCGACCATCAGCACTCTGGTCAACAAATTCCAAATCTCCAGCCTTCTGATAGGTAACTGATTTCGGTTTCAGCCGTTCGCCAATTAAAATCTCGACGATTTGGTTGCACATCCGTGGTATTTCTTCTTCGTTCGTGCAGGTTAAATTCTCGCTTTCTTTCGCGGTTGCGGTTTGTACGTCAATAAACCGTGGGGTTAACGTATAACTTTTCCCCATTTTAATGATACTGCCGGTAACAATCGTTTCTGCACCGAGAAATTTCCCGACTTCAACCGCACTTTTTGTGTCAACTAAATCGGTCATCTGTAATTTCTGCTCTTTCAGCACCTTCAAGAGCGCACTCCGTTCAATCACACGATATTTTTTCGATTTGATTAACGCAGAAGATAAAATCTCTGCGACTCCTTTGCCAAACTCGCGGTCAACCCCGCTCCCGATAGCTTCAAAATCAACTACTGCAACTCGCGATAGCGCCGTATCTGAACTCGGTTTATCGGTCTGTTGACTTATCGCTATCCTAGATAACATCAGCGTGAATAGAAGAATATTGAATAGGAAATATTTATTTTCCCTGTTCATATTTTTTCGGACCAGCGTTAGTCAAGGGTTGTTCAACTACGGTTTCGCACACTGGTACCTGTAAAAGGACATTGAAATACACCTTATCCTCTTTCACCGCCTAACAGGCGGCGCTATTCTCAAGGACTCAGCTATAGTACCGCAGGCTGTCAGCCTGTAAAGTAAATTTAAATACAAATTATATTCTCTACCGCCTAACAGGCGGCGTTACTCTCAAGGACTCCGCTACAGTACCACAGGCTGTTAGCCTGTATGAAATTTCCGACCTAGCGCGTTCGCGGTATTTAAATATTTATTATGGATATTATTTTACCGCATCTGCATAGATTATTCCATCATACACGAACCGGGCATCGCCTTCAAGATAGACGTTGGTAATGGTATCCGGGGTCGCTTCGAAATATACTTTTAGTAAACTTCCGCTACGTGTATGCACGGTTACTGGCGAACTAACTCGACCTAACCGATACGCAATAATTGTACTCGCAATTGAGCCAGTTCCGCAAGCGAGCGTTTCATTTTCAACCCCACGTTCATAGGTTCGAATCCGTAACGTCTGTTTATTCTCGCATTTAACGAAATTAACATTCGTTCCTGCTGGCTGAAATTCTGGATGATACCGAAGTTCCCTACCGAGATTAACCACATCAAGGTCATCAAGTGTAGTCGGTCGTTTCAACATTTCGAGAATATCAGAAATGAAAACGACAACGTGCGGAACTCCGGTATGAATAAAATGGGTTCGTAATTGCCCGGATTTAACCGTAAGCATAATATTCAATTTCGGCTGACCGGGATCGCTCATTTTAACTTTAACCAGATTCTGGTCAGTTATTTCCGCTTCATAGAGTCCGGCGCGGGTTTCAACCCGCATCCGGCGTGGCGCGATTTGTTTCAGAAACGCGAATCGAGCAGCGCACCGAGCGCCGTTCCCGCAGGTATCCGCTTCAGAACCGTCAGCGTTAAAATATCGCATTTTAAAATCCGCTGTTTTCGAATTTTCAATCAGAATAACGCCATCCGCACCGACGGATAACCCCCGACGGCAGAGTCTATTGATAAGCGTCGGTAGCGCAAGCTGGTGTGTGGAACCATTCTCATCGGTAAACGAGATACCGTCTGACGATATGTTCTGCTCACGATTATCAATCAGAATAAAATCGTTCCCAGCTCCACTAAATTTACTGAATGGAATATTCATCCGGTTTTATACCTCCCTATCAAACTCATGGAAGAACGAAAGAACGTAGGAACATAATCTTATCGGTTCTTATTCTTTAGTTTCTAGTTCCTCCGTGCGTTCGTTTCTCAAATCTCTCAGTTATTTCTCATTTTTTAATAAATCTTCGTAGGTTTCCCGTTTCCGCACAATGCGATACGTCGCATGCTCAACTAAAACTTCTGCTGGACGCGGCCGGCAATTATAATTCGATGCCATCGAAAATCCATACGCACCCGCACTCATTATCGCTACTAAATCGCCGGATTGAACTTCTTGAATTTTCCGATTATGTGCAAAAAAATCGCCGGATTCACAAACCGGTCCGACAATATCCGCTTCGAGCATTTTTGCAGAATCGTTTTTTACTACCGGAAGAATTTCGTGATATGCATTATAAAGTGCTGGGCGAATTAAATCGGTCATTGCCGCATCAACGATAACAAACGTTTTTTCGTGCGTTTTTTTAACATAGAGCACTTTGGTTAATAATATTCCGGCGTTTCCGACCAGATACCTGCCAGGTTCTAAAATGAGCCGACATCCGAGATTTGCTACTAACGGGACAATTGCGGCAGCAAATTCAGTTGCGGGCATCGGTCGTTCGTTATGGTACACGATACCCATCCCACCACCCATATTGAATACATCAAGATGTATTCCGGAATCGCGCAGTTTATGCAAGAGCGTGATAACCCGTTTAATCGAAGCGATATACGGTTGCGGGGTCTCGATTTGTGAACCGATATGAATATGCATTCCGACCACAGCTAGATTCGGTAATTGTTTAACCCGATGATAGAATTCCGGCGCATCGTGGTAATCTATTCCGAACTTATTTTCTTTTTTTCCGGTGGTAATATAGTCGTGGGTATGCGCATCAACATCCGGATTAACCCGAATCGCTAGTTTAGCGGTTTTCTTTAATCGGGTAGCAATCTGACTGATGAGTTCCGCTTCCGGCATCGATTCAACGTTGAACATTAAAATATTCGAGTTTAAAGCGTACTCGATTTCTTCTGCCGTTTTCCCGACGCCAGCGTAAACAATTTTCTGCGGGTCGAATCCGGCTTGTAACGCGCGATATAATTCGCCACCGGACACAATATCCGCTCCGCATCCTTGCTCGCACAGAAGTTTGCATAACGCTAAATTGAAATTCGCCTTTATCGAATAGCAAATGAGATGGTCAATCGCAGCAAATGCGGTATCGAGTCTCCGATAATGTTCAATTAACGTCTGCCGACTATAAAGGTAAAACGGTGTTCCGACCTGTTCAGCAATATCTTTGATACGCACCTGCTCGCAATATAATTCGTTGTTTCGATATTGAAATTGATGCATAATTTTATCTCATTATCTCGTTCGAATCTCGTATATCGAAATTGGAAATAAAACGATACGGTTAAAACCTACCCTCTGCGTTTGAATCGTTTTCAGCTGATTTCAATTTCCGATATTCCGATTAATCCTTTTTAGAATAGAGAATCTAATTTTGGTTAACTTGCGGTAACTAATTCCGTACAGCGTTTTTCCTGCCATAGTTTTCGTTCCAGTTCGCGTTTCTCAGCGAGTTTATCGCCAAGAAACGAGGGCGCAAATTTATTCCATCGCTGCGTTTTTTCAACTGGGTATTGGAATAAATCTGACGATGCGGGTACCGATTTAAATTTCGCTAAGAATTCCTGCTGTTTACTGAGCAACCGATTCCGGGCATCGATAACGTTCGGAAACGCTAATCCGCCAAGCCATTCTTTAACTAACAACACTTTTTGCACCTGTTTCGTATGGTAATCTGTTCCGTGCGAATATTGCTCTAACTGGATTGCTAATTCTTTCGGAAGATAAACATAAAATTCTCGGTTTCTCTGATACGTAGCAATCATTTTCTGGAATGCAGTTCCCGGTTGCCATTGGTCAAGAAAAATCGCTTTAACATTTTCAGCGAAAAAACTCGCTGCAAATGCGGGTTTTGTAGATTGAATTCGAAATGCATTATCAGCATGTTGTCCGGTTAATTGCATACTCGCAGTTTCCGGAACAACTACCTTCTGTTTCTCCTGCGAGAAAATCAGTTTTTCCTTTAACAGATATTTGCAAAACGTTTCGATTAATTCAAAAAGTATAACCACCGCGGTTCGAACCAACTCTTTAACCAGTTGATATCGTTCTAATCCTAATCGGAACCAATTCTGCAGTAACTTCGTTAAATCGAACATAAACGGTTGCCATCGGTTAATGTTCATCCGGGTCGCGCGAGTGAAATACAATAATAAATCGCGCGTGGTTTCAAGCTGTCGTAACGTATCCGCAACGGCAAATTTCCCATCAACTAACGCTGGGATAAAAAAGTTTAAGGGCGATATTACCAATCGGTCGTTGAGAAATGAGCACCAGGTAAACGACCGTTCTTCTTCCGGTAAAAAATTGAACCTGATTTCCGGACCGTGTACTCGCTGGAGTGATAACGGCGGTGAAAGCTGATATATTTCGCGAAAGATTCGTTCGGGATACAATCGAGGAAAATAAAATATGGGGGTATCAGAAATCAGTTTCCGGGTAGCAGCAATTAATCCGGATTCGACCACTTTAACATCGTGATGGTCATGGAGCACATAAATCAAATCTAGTTTGGTTATTCCAGGATAAATCTGATAATTAGCAAGATAAATTGAATGTAATCCAGCAAACCGGGTTATTTCGCGAATCAATCGGTCGCGATTCTGAACAACCATAGCGTCTGTCAATTCGACTGGGTCGGCGAAATATTCATACGCCGGGAGTTTGATAGCATGTAATACTTCAGTAACGGTCATACTAATCAAAAACTAAATTTCTGGAAATGATAATATTAAGCTAAGCGTAACGGTTTGTTAGCAGTTCTTTTTTTAATCTCTTTTTCGCTTCGGCAATAGCTTTTGTTACCTGAACCGTAGCGGTTCCACCCGGGAGATTTCGCGAATCTACACTATGTCGAATATCTAAAATTTGATAAATATCTCGCTGAAACTTTGGGTGGAACTGTTGGTATATTTCCAGCGGGAGTTCTTCCAAAATTTTCTTATGGCGGATGCAATATTGAACCAGCTTTCCGACAATGGTATGCGCTTCTCTGAATGGAACCCCTTTTTTCGTCAGATAATCGGCTACATCTGTAGCGTTAGCGTAACCCAACTCTGCCATTAACCGCATTCGTTGCACATTGAACTTTATGCTCGGTAGCATTTTTATCAAAACCGATAAGGTTCCGATAATGGTATCAATCGAATCGAATAATGGCTCTTTATCTTCCTGTAAATCGCGGTTGTAGGATAACGGTAATCCTTTCAAAACTGTTAACACGGATATAAGGTTTCCATAAACGCGCCCGGTTTTCCCGCGGATTAACTCGGCAACATCCGGATTTTTTTTCTGCGGCATAATACTACTTCCGGTACAAAACGCATCGCCTATTTCGATGAACCCGAATTCCGGCGTTGACCATAACACTAACTCTTCAGCAAGTCGCGATAAATGCATCATCAGGATTGCTGTATCGTTTAGAACTTCGATGATAAAATCCCGGTCAGAAACGGTATCAATACTATTCTTCGATATTATCGGAAACCCAAGCTGTTTAGCAACATAATTCCGGTCAATCGGAAACGAGGTTCCAGCAAGTGCTCCGGCACCAAGCGGCATAACATTAACCCGACGATAAGTTTCACGCAGCCGGTCGCGGTCGCGGTCGAACATCTCAAAATACGCTAGTAAATGATGTGAAAGTAGCACCGGCTGTGCATGCTGTAAATGGGTAAACCCCGGCATAATTATGGTAAGATTTTTTTCCGCTAATTGTATCAGGGTCTGTTGTAAGTGTTTTAGATACCCGTCAAGGTCAGCTATCACTTCGCGTAAGTATAACCGCATATCTAACACAATCTGGTCATTCCGACTGCGAGCGGTATGCAGTTTTCCTGCTGTGGTGCCGATTTTCTCGTGTAATCGCTTTTCAATACTCATATGGATATCTTCATCCGCGGGATTATATTTGAATTTTCCAGATTCGAATTCATGCAATATTTCCTGTAACCCGCGAATAATTTTGTGCATTTCAGCATGGGAAATAATCCGGCATTTCCCAAGCATCCGCACATGGGCGATACTGCCGAGAATATCATATTTATATAATCGTTTATCGAAATGCAACGAAACGGTATACTGTTCTACGTCAGTATCGGTAGCTGTTTTGAATCTACCTGACCACAACTTATTCGAATGGGACATACTATACGTAACCGAAAAACATAAAAACGGAAGAATAATTCTAATTCAATGCCGGCAATTCTATAGATGGTAACCGATAACTTTCTGTTTTCAAATTTTTCGGTTTTTCAATCGTTATTTTGTCAATTTTTCTTTTAAATAGTTAATTTTGGTAACCGGGGTTGGGTCGACTTCGTTTAATATCGCTAGATAATAACTCACATAATCGCCACAATATAACACCGACCACATCCGGGCTAATAGCGAATTCCCGATTGTCCATAGCTCAGTTATCCCATCCGCATATTCTTCAATCAATTCCCGGGTTATCTGAAACCGTTTTTGCACTTGCGGATGGTCTTCTTTATCGCGGATGTAAATAACATGCATCTTCTGCATTAACTCTTTTTGCACTTCCCAACCAACAATTTCGTTATGATTTAATTCCGGGAATACCTGAGAATTCGCTAAACATTTGCTATTTTCGTTTATCTGACAGCGCCATCGCATAACGATACTTTCAAATCTATCACCAGAAGCATAAATGACCGGGAGTTTACCGTAGAGCCGACTTGCGATTTGTTTTGTCAGGTTCTGTTCCATAGCAACTTCTGGCGCATATTGTTCACGTAACCGTTTTAAGAGAGCGATAACCTCGGTTGCCGCAGATGTTTGTTCCGGAATCAACGCTAAGTTAGCTAATGCTATTAACGCCGGGAAAAACGAATAGCCGATAGCGGTTCTTGGTGGTAATCCTGAAGGAATAATGATAACCGGAAATCCATCGTTTACCGCGCGTTCGGCTAATTTTCCACCGCTGGTAATACAAAGAATTTGCGCTTTCTTTTTCTTGGCGATATCATAGGCAGACAGGGTTTCTTCTGTGTTTCCTGAATAACTACTCGCAATGAATAAGGTCGTAGAACCAACGAAATTCGGTAAGGTATAATTTCGACTTACTACTAGCGGTACCGCCAATTGTTCTGCTAGATAATTGCGTAATAAATCACCACTGATTGCTGACCCGCCAAGCCCAGCGAACAGGATGTTCGTAATATTTGTGTTATTCGAGTTTCGCTTAAATTGTTCTCCGATAGTAACCGCTGCTTGACATTGTTCTGCTAAATCATACAGCAATGCACCCATATTATGCTGGTCAATTTTCTCGATCTTTTGAATATTATCAAAAATAAAAGTTGACATATAACCGTTCAGGTGTAAATCCGAAATCGACGTCGTAAATCTCAAGCTCAGGACTTAGGACAATTCATTTCGGACAATTCTTTACACCAGTTCTGGTAGAATTTGTGAAACGCGCCGTTGCAAATATTCACGAATTTCATCTGCAGTTGATAAATTGAATACCGTTCTCGCTAACTCTTTCGATTCCTGCATGCTAACTGATCGAATAATTTTTTTAATTCCGGGAATCGCTACCGGTCCCATACTAAATTCATCTAATCCTAATCCGAGAAGAATCATCGTAAACATTGGGTCTGATGCCATTTCACCACACATTCCGACCCAAATCCCCGCATTATGCCCAGCATCAATCACCCATTTAATAAACCGCAATATTGCAGGATGAAGTGGGTCGTATAGATGCGCTATCCGTTCATTTACTCGGTCAACCGCTAGCGTATATTGAATCAAATCATTCGTTCCAATACTAAAAAAATCAACTTCTTTCGCTAAAATATCTGCGGTCATCGCTGCTGATGGAATTTCAATCATAACCCCGACCTGCAAATTCTGGTCGTATTCAACTCCTTCAGCAGCTAATTCCCGTTTGGTCTCATCAAGAATCGATAACGCCGCACGAAGCTCTTTAACGCCGGATATCATCGGGAACATTATCTTAACTGAACCAAACATACTTGCCCGAACAATAGCACGTAACTGAGTTTTAAATACATCCGGACGCTCTAAACAGAACCGAATCGCGCGACATCCTAAAAACGGATTCATTTCCGCAGGCATATCGAGCTGTGAAATAAACTTATCACCACCAAGGTCAATCGTCCGGATAATCACCGGTTGCGGAGCGAGACTTTCCGCTACAACCCGATATGCTTCAAACTGTTCTTCTTCTGATGGGAAATCCGGTCGGTTCATGTATAAGAATTCAGTGCGGTATAATCCGACACCATCAGCGCCATGCTTTTTAACGTGCTCAATTTCTTCTGGCAACTCAATGTTTGCAGCTATGGTTACTCGATATCCATCAGTCGTTTCTGCCGGTAACCCTTTAATTTTTTCTAATTCCCGCTCGAACAAAATGTAGCGCCGTTGCTTTTCCTGATATTCCGCTAAGGTTGCTGGATCAGGATTGACGATAACTACCCCGTGTGAACCATCAACGATAAGTGTATCTCCGGATTTCACTGAGGCAGTGATGTTGCCCAATCCAACCACTGCGGGAATTTCAAGTGCACGCGCCATAATCGCAGTATGCGATGTTCTACTCCCAGTATCAGTGGCAAAACCAATCACTTTCTCTTTGACCATTGAAGCGGTATCTGATGGAGCAAGGTCATACGCAACCACAATCACTTCTTCTTCCAATTTCGCTAATGTTTCCCGTTCTTTCCCAAGCAGATTGCTAATCACTCGCCGTCCAACATCACGTAAATCGGTAGCTCGTTCCCGCAAATATTCGTCTTCCATTTTCGCAAAAACCGCTATCATTTTCTGTAGAACCTGCGTGAAGAGATATTCAGCATTTGTTTTATCCTGACGAATCCGCTCGATGGTCTGCTGGATTAAACTCGGGTCTTCTAATAACATCAAATGAGTCGCAAAAATTTCTGCCGCGGTTGCTCCTATCTCCTTTTCTACTTTCGTTTTCAGGTCCATCAGTTGTTGTTTGGTCTGCTCAACCGCTTGGCGGAATCGTGATATTTCATCAGCAATCTCCGATTCACTAAGTTTCCGTTCCGGAACAAAATAGCGGTCACTATCTAATAAAAAAACTTTGCCGATCGCTACTCCCGGCGAAACCCCTATACCTGTTAGCATAATTAATCATAACGATAAAACGAAAAAACTGTTGAACTTCCGTCCTTATGGTTTTCCCGTTTTTCCGTTCTTTCGTGCTTCCCTAACTATTTTATATTCCTACTGTTTTATCATTGGATAACTCCGCAAATTGCGTCGTAAATAATTCTTCTAGCGCAGCAACCGCGGCCTCTGCATCATCACCCTCAGCGCTAATCACCACCGTTGAATTTGGTTCCGCTCCGAGCATCATTACGCCCATAATACTTTTCGCATTCACTTTCTCTCCATCTTTTTCAAGCGTTATCTCGGATTTATATCGGTTCGCTACTTTAACTAAAATTCCAGCTGGGCGGAGATGGAGCCCAAGTTCATTTAAAACTTTTACTGGACGTGATACTTTCGCCATGGATCCCCTGTGGATTAGCCCAAATAAAAATAAAAAAGTCTATTTATCTAAATAATGAAGTAATTACGACCAAAATATATCGTTGAACGTGTTAATGGTATCTTTTTTGATGTGCGCTTTAGCCTTTCGCTTGTTCTTTAATATCTCCCCAAAATACCACGGTAAAATAGAGCATCATAACGATACCGACTAGCGCAAACCCGTAAATCTGCCCGAGTCGATATTGTATAGTCAACTCATAACCGCTTATTGCTAATAATCCCAGGAGAAATATTCGGGTCGTATGCATCTTTTTATGCAATCCAATATACACAATTAGCGTCAATATCAGTATTTTAATAGCGAACCACAATCGCTCATAGGTCAGGCTATGCCAATCCGATGTGGTGGAGCAAAAATATAATCCTGTCAACCCGAGAAATATCCCAGCTATTGCGAGACCGACTTTTTGTAGTTTCTCAATCGTATTCGCGAGATTAAACTGCCGCAACCATAACACTATATCATCGCCAAGTTTATACCCACGATAGACCCCACCGATGCGAATATAAATATGTGCTACATTATACCATACGACGAACCCGATTGGGGCTAGCGCTGCTACGGTCCAATTAGGGATATTTAAAATTACCATCATTACGGCTAATAATGCTAAAAATGGACGGAATGTTGACCAGAAGAATGTGTCTCCGAGAGCACCGAATGGACCCATTAATGTAGTTTTGATATTTTGAATATCCTGTTCAGCTCGCAAAAATGCTGCATCAGATGGTTGTGCGTTTTCGTTAGCTAGTTTTTCTTCTTTAGCAATAACTAATCCTAAAATGTATGAAGCAAAATAGGGATGGGTATTGAAAAATTTCAGATGCCGGGATAACGCTTGTTTCCGTTGCTCCGCAGTCGAATATAACCGGCGCAAGACCGGCAGGAGACTATACGTGAATCCGATATTAAGCATCCGTTCGAAATTCCATACTGCCATGATACAACTTGCGCGAAGCCCAACCCAAAATAACGTTAATTTAGTTATCGGTTTACTCTCCGCCATTATATTCTCCCCTATTTCCCATTTATCAGCCGGTATGATTTGCTATTCTCTCCAATTATGGTTATTTTTCAGATTTTGAATAGATAAGTATATACAACGGTCAATATTAAACCTGCGCTGAGCCCTATCAAGAAATATCGTTTCCGATTCGGCAGTTGGAATAAATCTAAAATAACCGCAATACCTATCGCGACTAACAGCAATACCGTATATTGCAGCAAATTTAATCGGATAACCGAAGGGATTCCAACAACGAAAATAGATACGGGAATAATCGTTCCGATAAAAATCAATATGGTCGCAGTACTCCAAATCAATAAAATCGAAATAAAATTTATTGTATCTATCTCATGGAACATTCCGCGTTCTGCAGCACGGTCCGCCATGCGATTAAACCGATTATTGAATTTCCGAATCGCTATGGTTAGCGCACCACCAATCCATCCGTTAATTATTCCGCAGACCAGCGCAGCAGCTAATGCTAATGAACCGATTGGACCAACCGCATTCTGGATGAAGCTAATATAGATGATTGTTGCGGTTATCGCCGAAATAGGCGCTTCAGGCGGAACATGCGACCCGATAGGCAGCTTCCCAATCCAGAGGAGTTCTAGTAGTGCTCCAATAAGTAATCCGCTCTGCCAATCGCCGAGAAACCATCCTAGCAATGGCGCACAAACGATCGGTTGCGAAACCATTATCTGCGCTACTGCTGCGGAATCAAGGAAAATCAATCCACCGAGCATAGCTGCATTAAATATATCTAACCAAAAATACATAATAATACTTAATATTTATCGGTTGAATTTTATCAAAGCTTGCTTATTTTGAGCAAGGTAAATCTCTCTGTACTATAAACACTACAAACGAAAAACCTACATCACAAAAAAATATGCACCAAGTTCACCGGGGTTTTACCAATAATCATAGATGAAAGACCTTGGAAATATTTCTCATAGTTTAATATACTATCCTTTTATGATAAACAACAAACGTTGCGCCTTGGAGAGTTGGTACTAAAAGACGTTATGGTTAAGTGGAAGAAGATGCGGACGACCCTAAATAAAGAATTTTACTTTTGCCATTATCATATTCAACGATATGATACCGAGCGTTATCTAGCCAATATTTCGATCGAGCGATTAACCCTTCGCCAGTAATATATTCCATTGCAACTGCAAGGGAACCGCCGTGAGCGACAATAGCAATAGTCTGATTCGGATGACGATGGATAATCTCTTGAATTGTTTTTACCACGCGAGTCAATAATTGATGTCTACTTTCTCCGCCGGTGCGTATTGCATGAACTGGGTCGGCTTTGATTCGAGCAACTTCTTCCGGGAACTGGTTTTGCATCTCTTCAAAAGTTTTCCCTTCCCAAATACCGAAACTGCATTCGCGTAATCCCGCATGTTTATGAATCGGAATATTTCTGCCGTTAGAAATAATGGTTGCAGTCTGAACTGCACGGATTAAATCGCTAGTATAAATAACGTCAATCGGTTCGTTTTCCAACTGTTTCGCTAGCATCCGTACCTGATGGCGACCGTTCTCGTTCAGCTCGGTATCACTATGTCCTTGGTATCGCTGCTGGATATTCCAATCGGTTTCACCATGGCGGATTAAAATCAATTTCGTTGCCATAAAATATGGTTTAGTTGACTCCGTATATCGAAATCTAGAATAAATCCTAATGAAATTTTCAATTAAAAACAAACATTTTTAGTTATATTTTAGATTTAAAATGTATGCTGTTTAAACGGCCTATATTCTTTTACTTACTAGTTTACCTTAAAATACGATAAAATAAAAAGCGGTATGCAAAAATTTGATTTGATAATTATACTCATGTTGTTCTTAACAACATTTTTTATATTGAGCGCGACCAGCGGTCATTATGGTCTTGCTTGGGATGAACCATATAATTTTCAACCAGCAATCGATGCATATCGTTGGTTGAAACTTCTGTTCACGCATCCGACTCAAGCCATTTCAGATACCGCAATCACACAATATTGGTTTAAGATACATGAACATCCGTCATTTTCAAAACTAATCACTGGGATAATGCACGGTTGGTTTGCGGGTATTTTCGGTGATCTATATGCGTTCCGGCTAGCAGAATTTATTCTATTCGGCTTGCTTATCGTTTTGATTTACCTATTTACCCTAGAACACTTCGACCGGTCGATAGCGCTATTTTCATCCGTTGCCTTTTTTTTAATGCCACGCATTTTCGGACAGGCACATTTTGCTACCACTGATATCCCATTAACGTTACTCTGGTTTGCAACCGTATTTTGTTTTTATAAAGGACTTGCCTCTACTGGTAACGACCAACAACGGTGGAAGTGGAGTGTTATAACCGGTCTTATCTGGGGAATAGGTTTGGCAACGAAAATTAACGTATTGTTTCTCCCGATACCACTTTTTCTATGGGCGCAACTCTATCGGCGGAAAGAATATGGAACCAACGCATTTTGTATGTTATTTATATCACCAATTGTTTTCTTCCTAACCTGGCCTTGGCTATGGTTCGATACCAAACATCGGATTATGGAATACCTTTTTTTCTACGCGCAACATAAGTTTACTACCGTGTACTATTTCGGAAAAATGTATCTACTCGTCCCTGCACCGTGGCATTACCCGCTGGTGTATACCTTGACAACGATTCCATTAACAATGTTAATCCTGATTGGTATTGCTATGTTCACAATGATATGGGAGAAAATGCCAAATGCAAAATTCCTAATACCTAATGTTAGTAAACAAAATCAGGTTGATTTTAAAATGCTAATATTGTTTAACGCCATGTTTCCGATTTTACTCCAATCAACTCCGGCAACCCCGAAATATGACGGCATTAGATTGTTCCTGCCGGCGTTTCCGTATTTAGCTATCCTCGCCGGGATAGGGTTCAAGTATCTTCAAGAGGGCATAAAAATAATTATCTCGAAACAATTTGGGGCTGATATATCACTCCCTTACATTTCGATAATATTATCAATTATCCTATTGGTTTTTCCGGTGTATCACGTTATTGACTCGCATCCATATCAGTTGAGTTATTATAACCAACTCGTTGGCGGAATCAATGGCGCTCTTCGGAAAGGGCTTGAATCGACCTATTGGTGTGAAGCAGTCAATTGTGATGTTCTGCGATATTTAAATAGGTTAGTTCCTGAAAATGGGAAAGTTCGGTTTCTGTCATTTAGCGATGAAGTGGTTCAATGGTATCAGGAACAAGACTATTTGCGGAAAGATATTCAATGTTTTTCTTCTGAAGAACCAGAATATTATATTCTTCACTGCCGGCAAGGGTTTTTTGGGGCGCTCGAATGGTATCTTTATAACACTGCAACTCCAATAAAATCATTTGGATATAAAAGCACTGTTCCACTGGTTCTCGTCTATAAAAATCGCTCGAAATATACCCGGTAAATAGGTTGTTTCATGCTAACGAAAGGAATTAAATGTCTGGATTAGAGTTTTATTAGACAGACTCCTAATCATAACTGCCAGACGTTTTTATCTAGCTTAATTAATTACCTATTACTGAATTGTAATAACCCGATAAGCGGTATAGACATGTCCAAACATATCCGTCGTTCTCACCTGAATAAGATGGCTCCCTTTACCTAAACTGGCAGGAATTGATGCGCGCCATATATGTGGGCATAGGATTGCGTTCGGTATCCAGTTAGGTTTCTCGGTAATTAGTTCAAACTGTTTAGTATAATAAGGGTCAGGAAGCGATACCTTTTCCATAGGAAACCAAGATCCTTTTTTCCCGAACTTAATTTCAACTTTCGATTTCGCTGAACCGGCAAAAATATTTACGATAATTCCTGTAGTTGTTATCTGGTCAATGGTAATTTCATCCGGCGCATAGAGATGCATCTGGAACGAGTTCGGTTTCTGCGCGACTTTATATTCGATAGAGTATTTATTCCCGGTAAATGTTATAATCGCATATCCGCTAGGTGTCCCATCTGACATCATTGAATGCGGAATACCATATTCATCTGGCATTCCGTACCACCAATTTCCGCAAACCGCACCGGCAATATAATGATGATGCGGTTCCACTCCAAACCAGCCATCCGCGCGGGTAAGAAACCGATGTTCCATAGTATGCTCATGCCCGGAAATTGAAAACGTATACGGAAACTGTTCCAACAGACGAAATAAACTCCCTTTTTCTCTAATATCCATAATCGGGATATGCATGGCGAGAACAATTAAATAATCTTTCGGGACAAGCGCTAAATCGTTCTTGATAAACTCGAGTTGGTCACGACCGAGTCCGCTGGTATATGGTGCAAGTTTTTGTCTCTGAGAATCATAGCTCCATGCAATATTTTCCAGCACTATAAAATGCACTTTCCCATACTCAAATGAATAATACACCGGACCGAAATAACGAGAATAGGTTTCATGGGTATATTTTTCTGTTGTAACATCATAATTCGAATCGTGGTTGCCGAACGTAAAATATATCGGTATACCAATATAACCAATTACCGATTTCAACTCAGGATATAAATCGAGAATATCACTCACGTTATCTCCTAGCGTTACCCCAAATTTCGCATCTGTATCAATCAGCTCTTCAACCACAGAACGCGCAAAATATTCGATGGTTTTACGATTCCTAACCTGAATATCGCCGAAAAAGAGCACTTTGAAATTGCTCGGTTCATCCTGCGGATAAAGCGGAAAATCGATTGATTCGGGTAATGCTCCAGTTGGAGTACTGCCTGCAAATCTCGTTGATGGTGACCCGTATGGTTTATAGATATAATAAAATTTCGGGAAATTATCCGCATCGAATGCGGTTGTCCATCCGGTAGGTTTAATAACAAAAAGAATCATATCCGCTTCGATAGGAATTCGATACCTACCCTGAACATCTGTGAGAACAATATCGCGACCATTTGAAACCCGAATGTTCGGAATCCCTTTTTCTCCAGGGTCATAAATCTGGTTACGGTTCGCATCATGATACACGAAACCGACAGCAAATAGTTGCGCTTGTTCTGATTTGGCAAAAAGTATCCCCACCACAAGTAAACTACAAATGAAAACTAAACAGCGAACTCGATACAAGAATTTTTCCATATAGCTATCCTTTCCTTGTTTGATTTTATCTTATTTTGAAGGTTAGTATTGAAGCATATAATTCAATTAGTTTGCAAATGAAATTCAGGGTATAATATTCAGCTATACCTACAAATCTTTTTTAAAAAATTAATTCTCCTAGTTTATATGATAAAACAGTTTATTTCGTGGTTCTTTAATCTCAATCAAGATAAATCGTTCTATACCCAAGGACCATCTGAACTATCGAAAAAGATGAGCAAAGTAGCAACATTGGAAATCTTTGAGGTATTCCGCTTCCTACACACTTCTGCTAACGGATTAACCAGTGAAGAAGCCGAGGTTCGGGTTAAAGAGTTCGGGTTGAATGAACTGGCGCATACCCGAAAAGGAAACACAGTTCTTGATTTGCTCGTTCGGTTCAAAAATCCGTTGGTGATCCAACTTCTTGTAATTGGGATCTTATCCTATATTATGGGTGAAATCCCGTCAACGATAATCGTTTCGGGAATGTTGTTTTTGAGCGTTTTCCTATCCCATTATCAGGAATATCGCTCGTCGAAAGCGGTGCAGAAACTCTACGCGATGATACGAACAACTGCTACCGTTGTCCGTGATGGGAAAAAACAAGAAATCCCGCTCCGGAATCTGGTTCCTGGTGATATTGTGCATCTTTCTGCCGGAGATATGATTCCGGCTGATGTCCGTCTGATTTCATCAAAAGACTTTTTTGTTAACCAATCTGCATTAACCGGCGAATCTATGCCGGTAGAAAAATTCGCTCAACCATTACCGACCATTGGAAACAATCCGTTAGAATTCCAAAACGCATGTTTTATGGGAAGCAGTGTTTATAGCGGGTCAGCGACCGCAGTTGTGGTTATGACCGGCACCAGAACTTATTTTGGTGGCATTTCGAAAAAACTTATCGGCCAGCGAGTTGAAACGAGTTTTGATAAAGGGTTGCGTCAGTTTACGCTAATGATGATTCGGATTATGGTCGTTATGGTAATCGTCGTGTTTGCGATAAACTATTTCCGCTGGGGAAAATGGCAGGAAGCGGTATTATTCGCGTTAGCGGTAGCCGTCGGCTTAACACCGGAAATGCTCCCGATGATTGTTACTGTGAATCTATCAAAAGGGGCATTAACGATGTCCCGGAAGAAGGTTATTGTTAAACGGTTGAACTCTATTCAGAATTTCGGTGCAATGGATATCCTTTGCACCGACAAAACCGGTACTTTAACCCAGGATAAAATCGTTCTCGAACGATATGTGGATGTTACCAACCAAGAAAATGAAGAAGTATTGCGCTATGCTTATATCAATAGCTATTACCAAACCGGATTGAAAAATCTGTTAGACATCGCGGTACTCAATCATACCGAATTTGCTGTTGAACAACATTATAAGAAAGTTGATGAGATTCCATTCGACTTCTCTCGACGGCGGATGTCGGTTATCGTTGAAGACCAACAGGCACCAGGAAAACATCTTTTGATTTGTAAAGGGGCACTGGAAGAAATTTTCCAAGCTTGCGACCGATTCATTGTTGAAGATGAAATCAATGAAATCTACGAATCGCTGAAACAAGATTTACGCGATGAATATCGGTCGTTAAGTGCTGAAGGGTTTCGCGTTCTTGCGGTAGCTTATAAGAATATATCTGAACCGAAATCGGCTTATTCCGTTCAAGATGAAACTTCGCTTATCCTTTTAGGATTCATTGCTTTCCTTGACCCGCCGAAAGAGACCGCTAAAGAAGCAATCGAATTGTTGCGAAAGAACGGAGTGGTAACCAAAATCTTAACCGGAGATAACGAATTGGTTACGCGCAAAATTTGCCGCGAGGTTGGTCTCGATTTTATTCCTCTCGTTACCGGAGACCAATTGGAAAAATTATCGGAATCAGATTTCATTGATGTCTGCGAACACGCAACGGTTTTCGCTCGGTTAACTCCAGAACATAAAGAAATGATTATTCGTGCATTACAGAAAAAAGGGCATGTAGTTGGATTCTTGGGTGATGGAATTAACGATGCGCCAGCATTAAAAACTGCTGATGTCGGAATATCCGTCGATACTGCGGTCGATATTGCTAAAGAATCGGCAGATATTATTCTCCTTAAAAAAAGCTTGTTAGTTTTAGAAGATGGTGTTCTGGAAGGACGGAAAATATTCGGAAATATAATTAAATATATCAAAATGGGTGCTAGCTCGAATTTTGGAAATATGTTTAGCGTTGTCGGTGGAAGCTGGTTTTTACCGTTTATTCCTATGGCACCGATTCAAGTGTTGGTTAATAATCTGCTATATGATTTTTCGCAAACCGGGATTCCGACCGACCGGGTAGATGAAGAGTATCTTCGTCAACCGCGAAAATGGAATATTGATAATATCCGGCGATTTATGTTTTGGATTGGACCAGTCAGTTCGATTTTCGATTATACCACTTTTTTCATAATGCTCTATATCTTTAACTGCTGGATTGCCGACAGTTATCACGAACAGCTATTCCATACCGGCTGGTTTATCGAATCGCTTTTAACCCAGACTTTGATTGTTCATATTATCCGCACGAATAAAATCCCATTTTTCCAAAGTCGCGCAAGCAAAATGATGAGTTTAACCACTCTTCTGGTTATGGGGATTGGAATTATGTTACCCATTTCACCGCTCGCGAAAAGTCTTGGGTTTGTAACTCCACCACCACTTTATTGGTTCTTATTAATAGCGATTTTGCTCACCTATTCTATTTTAACGCATCTGGTTAAAACCTGGTTTATTCATAAATATGGCTCTGATTAAGAATAACATCATTCCGCATAAATCCGTAGTTCTATTGATAACAACTCTCGGGTCGTTTCTTACTCCCTTTATGGGTTCTGCGCTCAATATTGCACTGCCGGTTATTGGCACTGAATTCCAGATGACTGCAATTGGTATAAGCTGGATAGCCACCGCCTATATGCTTGCGGCAGCAATGTTTCTCGTTCCATTCGGTCAACTAGCAGACATCTATGGTCGCAAGAAAATTTATCTTGTTGGAATTGCACTGTATACGGTTTCTTCATGTTTATGCACGTTAGCGAATTCGGGCGTTACATTAATCATTTTCCGTATCTTGCAGGGAATCGGCGGGGCAATGGTTTTCGCAACCGCAGTTGCAATTCTCACTTCGGTGTATCCGGTACAAGAACGCGGAAAAGTGCTCGGGATTAACGTTGCAGTAGTATATTTTGGGTTATCGGTCGGTCCGTTTCTCGGTGGAATACTTACGCAACATTTCGGTTGGCGGAGTATTTTTCTGATTAACGTCCTGCTAGGAATATTTATTCTATTAATCACCCTATGGAAACTTACTGGCGATTGGAAAGAAACTGATGAAAGGAAATTCGATATTATCGGTTCAATCATTTATGGAATAATGTTGATTGCGTTTATGTATGGATTAACACGTCTGCCGTCATTATCAGGTGGCGGATTTATTCTCATCGCAGGTGTAGGTCTATTAACTTTTATCGTTTGGGAAAAGAAAACAGCATCTCCGCTCGTTGAACTTTCAATATTACAAAATAACCGGGTATTCGTTTTTTCGAATCTAGCGGCGTTAATTAATTATAGTGCAACCGCAGCGGTGAGTTTCCTGTTAAGCCTATATTTACAATATATTAAAGGACTCTCCCCGCAATATAGCGGGGTTGTGCTTATTTTTCAACCAATGGTTCAAGCAATATTTTCCCCTGTTGCTGGTCGAATTTCGGATAGTATAGAACCGCGCATTGTCGCTTCGTTCGGTATGGCACTAAGTGCTATTGGATTGGCTTTACTTATCCTGATAAACACTACTACCCCCATATGGTATAGTATATTCAACTTGATGTTGCTTGGATTCGGTTTTGCGCTATTTTCTTCACCGAATACTAACGCGGTTATGAGCTCAGTCGAAAAACGGTTTTATGGAGTAGCTTCGGCAACAATGGCAACGATGCGGTTACTTGGTATGACCATTAGTATGGGTATAATCACGTTAATATTTTCAATATATATCGGTCGGGCTAAATTATCGCCAGAAAATTATCCACTACTTTTAACTAGCATTCGTATAGCATTTATTATTTTCACCATTCTTTGTGGTTTCGGTATATTAGCTTCATTAACACGCGGAAAAATTCACTAGTGTTTTTTAATTATGAACCATAGTATGTGCGCTGAACATTTATGGTATAATGTTTTCCGTATAGAACATTTAAAATACTATCTGATACCATTTAACTGAATCCTCAACAATCACTTTTGAACATGTTCCGTAGAATACTCAAAAAGTTATTGTTACCGAATACCAACCGAGACGTTATTTTCTTACATATACAATGTAGCCATTGTGGCGAAAAATTCATCATCCGGGTAAATCCAAAAGCAGATTTGGTTGCTGAACCAGGGAAAACGCCTGGCGCCTGTTATACTTTGCATAAAGAAGCGATGGATAATAAATGCTATCGGTTAATTAGGATATATTTGGAACTTGATGCAAACTATACCATTATTAGTCAGGATATCCAAGGAGGACAGTTGATAAATAATCATTGAATATATCATACCTTGCTTGACAAACCCATCTATGCTAGGGTATCTTATTTAATGGAGTTGAGATGATAAAATTTAGGACTAAGGACATCATGTTCTTAGTCCTTTTATTCTTAAACCCGTTTACCAGTAAAGATGCCCAAGTAGCTCAGTCGGTAGAGCACACCCTTGGTAAGGGTGTGGTCAGCGGTTCGATTCCGCTCTTGGGCTCCATCGAAAATTCAAAGTTGTAATCTTAAAATAGTATTAATCACTATCACGTATTAAAGTTCTGCTACTGTTAGCCCAAGTTTAGCTTACAATCAACGAGTTTAAAATGGAATTTGCCTTTTTATATCCTATTGTGTTATAATAATTATTTAAATTAGATATAAACGGTAAATTTTACTATATAAACTTAGTAAAACCATTAAATTACTTAATCTTTAATATCAACCTGAATATTTAGGAGGATTTAAGTATGGCGAAGCCGAAGTTTGAGCGGACGAAGTTACATGTGAATGTGGGTACGATAGGGCATATTGATCATGGGAAGA